>NZ_JBHXTO010000085.1:0-41880 GCF_042677425.1 Streptomyces sp. NPDC127119
TCTTCGGCTCGGTCTTCTCCACCAACTTCGGCCTGGTGAACGCCCTGTTGCAGGCGGTCGGACTCGACCAGATCGCCTGGCTGAACACGCCGTGGGGCATCAAGGTCGCCATCGCCACCCTGATGACCTGGCAGTGGACCGGCTACAACGCGATCATCTTCCTCGCCGGACTCCAGACGATCCCCGGCGAACTGTACGAGGCGGCCCGCATGGACGGCGCCGGACCCGTGCAGACCTTCTTCCGGATCACGCTGCCGCTGATGCGGCCGGTGCTGCTGTTCGTGCTCGTCATCTCGACCGTCACCGGGCTGCAGAGCTTCTCCGAACCACAGATCCTGCTGCAGTCCACGGCCAACGAGTCCACGTTCTCCGGCGGTCCCGACCACGCCGGCCGGACGATGGTCCTCTACTTCTTCCAGCAGACCTTCGACAACAACGACTTCGGTTACGGCGCGGCCGTGGCCTGGGGCATCTTCCTCGTCGTCGTCATCTTCTCGATCATCAACTGGCGCCTGGTGCAGCGCCGGGGCGAAGACTAGGGAGGCCCGTCACCATGGCTGTCACCACACAGACCGAGCCCGCCCCCACCGAGCCGCCCCGTACCGAGCCCGCGAAGGGCACGCGCATCCGGGGTACCCAGCGCAGAGGCATCGCGCTGCATGTCTCCCTGCTGCTCGGGGTGGTGCTCTCCGCGTTCCCGTTCTACTGGGCCGTGATCATGTCGACGCACACGTCGACCGAGATCTTCTCCTACCCGCCGAAGCTGCTGCCCGGCTCGCACTTCGGCGACAACCTGAGCAAGCTGTTCGACAGCATCGATTTCTTCGGGTCGATGTTCAACTCGCTGCTCGTCGCCGTCTCCGTGACGTTCCTCGTCCTGTTCTTCGACTCGCTGGCGGCGTTCGTCTTCGCCAAGTTCAGCTTCCCCGGCCGCCGGGTGCTGTTCGCGATGATGATGGCGATCTTCATGGTGCCCGCGCAGCTCGCGGCCATCCCCCAGTTCGTGATCATGGCGAAGCTGGGCTGGATCGGCTCGATGACCTCGCTGATCGTCCCGGCCGCCGCGAACGCGTTCGGCATCTTCTGGATGCGGCAGTACATGAAGAGCGCGATCCACGACGAACTGCTCGACGCCTCGAAGATCGACGGGGCGAGCTTCCTGCGCCAGTACTGGCACGTGGCCCTGCCCGTGGTCCGCCCCGGGCTCGCCTTCCTCGGCATCTTCACCTTCATGGGCCAGTGGAACGACTACGCCTGGCCGCTGATCGCCCTCACCAACCCGGACAACGTGACCCTCCAGGTCGCCCTGTCCCAGCTCAACGGCGTCCACGGCACCACGGACTACGGAATGGTCATGACGGGTGCGGTCCTGGCCCTGATCCCCCTGCTGATCGTCTTCGCGATCGGCGCCAAGCAGATCATCGCCGACCTCGGAAAGGGAGCGATCCGCTGATGGGACGCGATCACCTGCTCTCGCTGCGGCCCTGGGAGTCACCGGAGACGACCTCCTGGCAGCGGCTGCCGATGAACGCGGTGGACCGGCGCTCCGGCGCGCTGTCCCTGGACGGCTCCTGGCACTTCCAGCTGCTGCCCTCCCCGACCGGCGCGTCCGGCGAGTGGACCCTCGCCGACGTGCCGGGCGTGTGGACCATGCAGAGCCCCCACGACCTGCCCCAGTACACGAACGTCCAAATGCCGTTCGGCGACGTCCCGCCGCACACCCCCGCCGCGAACCCGACGGGCGTCTACGAGCGGTCCGTGGACATCCCCGCCGAGTGGGCGGGCCGCCGGATCGTCCTCCAGGTCGGCGCGGCCGAGAGCGTGCTGCTCGTCCATGTGAACGGCCGGCCGGTCGGCATCTCCAAGGACTCCCACCTGGCGGCCGAGTTCGACCTCACGGCCGTCGTACGGCCCGGGGACCCGGCCACCGTACGGTTCACCGTCGTCAAGTGGTCCGACGCCTCGCACATCGAGGACCAGGACCAGTGGTGGCACGCGGGCATCACGCGCTCGGTGCTCCTGTACGCCACCGATCCGCTGCATCTCGCGGACGTGACCGTGCGCGCGCCCCGCGACGGACACCTGCTGGTCGACTGCACCGTGCGCGACACGGCGGGCCCGCTGCCCGAGGGCTGGTACGTCACCGCGGCCCTGGACGGCCAACTCCTCTCCCAGGACACGGAGTTCGACCGTCTCAACGCCGAGGACATGCGGGTGTCCGACTTCCACGGCGAGGCACGGCTGCGGACCGTCGTCCGGGACGTCCGCCCCTGGACCGCCGAGACACCCGAGCTGTACGACCTGGCCGTACGGCTGCACCGGTCCGACGGTTCGATCGCCGACAGCTCGCACCACCGGGTCGGTTTCCGGGACGTCGAGATCGTCGGCCGGGACCTGCTGGTCAACGGCGAGCGCGTCTTCATCCGGGGCGCCAACCGGCACGACTTCCACCCGCTGACCGGCCGCACGGTCACCGCGGACGACATGCGCGCCGACCTCGTCGTCCTCAAGCGGTTCGGCTTCAACGCGGTCCGCACCTCGCACTACCCGAACGACCCGACGCTGTACGACCTCGCCGACGAGCTGGGACTGTACGTGGTGGACGAGGCGAACATCGAGTCGCACGACCACGCCCACGAGATCGCCGACGACCCCCGCTATCTGCCCGCGTTCGTGGACCGCGTCTCGCGCATGGTCCTGCGGGACAAGAACCACCCCTCGATCATCGTCTGGTCACTGGGCAACGAGTCCGACTACGGCGCCAACCACGACGCCGCGGCGGGCTGGGTACGGCGCCACGACCCGACCCGGCCGATCCAGTACGAGGGTGCCGCCAAGATCGACTGGGCGGACGAGAAGCTCGCCTCCGACATCGCCTGCCCCATGTACGCGCCCATCGAGGACTGTGTCGCGCACGCCCTGTCGGGCAGACAGACCAAGCCCCTCATCCAGTGCGAGTACTCGCACGCCATGGGCAACAGCAACGGCACGCTCGCCGACACCTGGGCCGCCATCGAGTCCACCCCGGGTCTTCAGGGCGGCTTCATCTGGGAGTTCTGGGACCACGGCATCCTCCAGCGTGTGAACGACGGACGACCGGCCGGCCGAGGCGGCGTGGGCCTGTACGACAACGGTGTCACCGCACCCGGCCACCGCTGGGCCTACGGCGGCGACTTCGACGAGGCCATCCACGACGGCGCCTTCATCGCCGACGGCGTGGTCTTCCCCGACCGGACCCCCAAGCCCGTGATGTACGAGCACCGGGAGATCGCGGGCCCGGTCCGGCTGACGTACGGCGAAGGGGTCCTCCGGATCCACAACCGGCAGCACTTCCGGGGCCTGGAGTGGCTGGCGGCCGAATGGCTGCTCGTGGGCGCCGACGGTACGACGCTGCGGACGCCGGCCGCCCTGCCCGAGGTGCTGCCGGGCGGGTCGGCGGAGGTGCCGCTGCCCTTCCCGCCGCCCGAGCCCTCCGCCGGTGAGACCTGGCTGACCCTGCGGGTGACGACCGCGGACGACGAGGCGTGGGCGCCGCTCGGCACGGAGGTGTGCGTACCGCAGGTCCGGCTGGCCGCCGCGGCCACCGGCGCGCCCCCGGAGCCCGCGACCGGTCCGGCCGTCACGCTGGACGCGGACGCGCTGCTGGTCCACCCGCTGCTGACGTCCGCGCCGCAGCTCTCGCTCTGGCGCGCGCCCACCGACAACGACGAGCTGGGCGGCATGGCGGCCCGCTGGCACGGCTGGGGCCTCGACGCGCTCGTACGCAAGGTCGTGGACGTACGCGAGGAGGGCTCGCGGGTCGTCGTGCTCAGCGAGTACACGACCGGTGCCGGGCCCGTCCGCCACGAGCAGGTGTTCACCCCGGTCACCGGCGGTATCCGCGTCGAGGAGTCGGCCGAACTGCCGGCGGGGCTGGACGACGTGGCCCGGGTCGGCACGGTCTTCGAGACGGTCCCCGGACTCGATGTCCTGGACTGGTACGGGCAGGGCCCCTGGGAGTCCTACCCGGACCGCAGCACGGGCGCGCCCGTGGGACACCACTCGCTGCCGGTGGACGGGCTGTTCACTCCCTACCTGCGGCCCCAGGAGAGCGGCGGGCGGCACGGGGTGCGGCGGTTCACGCTGTCGGCGCCGGACGCCACGGGGCTCGCCGTGGAACTGGGGGCGCCCGCACAGGTCTCCGTGAACCGGTACCGGGCCGAGGACCTGGCCGCCGCCACGCACCACGACGAACTGGTGCCACGGCCGGGCTGTGTCGTGCACCTCGACGCGGCGCACCGGGGACTCGGCACGGCGTCGTGCGGGCCGGACACCTCGGCCGGGTATCTCGTCGCGCCGGGGACCCACCGGTGGGAGTGGACGCTGCGCGTGCTCTGAACTGCGCATGCTCCGACCTGCGCACATATGCCCTGGTTGTCACGTCCGTTCGTGACCGGCCGACACCTCCGACGCCGCCGGCACTTCGATCCCAGAGGGACGCTTCAGACCATGACCGAGCAGCAGCTGCCCGCCTGGGCCGACCCTGCCGTCTCCCCCGCCTCGCTCGACGCGCAGGGCGTCTCCCGGCGTGGGCTCCTGCGCCGCGCGGGGCTGTTCGGGGCGGCCTTCGGTACCGCCCTCGCGGCCGGTCCGCTCGCCGGGCCCGCGTCGGCGACCGCCCAGGACAGGGGCCGGGGTCCTGACAGTGGCCGGGGTCCTGGCAAGGGTCTCGGTGGCGACGACCCGCGGCTGGCCTACCTCGTCGGCGACCACCACGTGCACTCCGTCTACAGCCACGACGCGAAGTACACGTTCTCCCAACTCGCCCGCGCGAGCGCGGAGTACGGCCTCGACTGGCTGGTGTTCAACGAGCACTCGAACGTCGGGCACGCGGCGTACGGGGCGAAGCTGGAGCACGAGGAGATCCTGAAGGCGCGTGCCGCCAATCCACGTCAGCTGATCTTCCAGGGCCTGGAGTGGTACATCCCGGGGGCCGAGCACTGCACGGTCTTCGCGGCGCCGGGCCGCCACGAGGTGGACCTGCTCACCCGGTTCGAGCTGGCCTACGACGGCAAACTGCTCGGCTACACGGCGGGCGGGCCCACCCATCCGGACACCCCGCGCAACGAGGCACACGCCGTCGCGGCCATCAAGTGGCTGGCCGAGCAACGCCGTTCGGGCTACGTGGACGACGTCCTGGTCCTCGCCAACCACCCGTCACGGCTCGGCATCGACTCCCCGCACGAGATACGGGGCTGGCGGGACGCGGCCCCCGAGATCATGATCGGCATGGAGGGAGCGCCCGGCGCCCAGGGCGGTGCCATCCCCGGCTGGCGCGGTCCGACGTCGATCCGCGGCGAGTACGAGAACAAGCCCTCGGCGGACTCCTGGCCGGGCTACCCCGCGGACGCGTACGTCACCTACGGCGGGTTCGACTGGATGACGGCCACGGTCGGCGGCATGTGGGACGCCATGCTCGCCGAGGGCAAGCTGTTCACCATCACCACCAACTCCGATGTGCACCGGGTCGTGTTCGACACCTGGAAGAACGGGGACTGGCCGGCCGGACAGAACTTCGACACCACGGGCCGGCTGCCCGACCCGGTGAACACGACTGAACCGCAGGCCGGCGGTGACTTCTGGCCCGGCCAGTTCAGCCGCACACATGTCGGTGTCACCCGCTACGGCCACCGCGCGGTGATGGCGGGGCTGCGGGCGGGCCGGGTCTGGCTCGACCACGGACATCTGCTCGACGGTCTCGACGTACGGCTGAAGCGGGACCGGGACCATGGGCGGGGGGTCACTCTCGGTGGGCGGCTGCGGGTCCGCGCGGGTGACCGGCTGACGCTGCAGGTGACCGTCACGACGGCCTCACGGGCCAATCCGCACGGGATCGTGCCGGAGCTGGCGCATGTCGATGTGATCCGGGGGCCGTGCGGGGGCCTGCCGGCGATCGGGACGGGTGGCGGGCGCCCGACACGCGGGTCGTCCATACGGCGGACGTGTCCGGGCGCACGGGTACGTACACCCTGCGCATTCCGCTGACCGCCGGGGACGAGTCGTTCTATGTGCGGCTGCGCGGCAGTGACGGGAACCGGCACGGGGTGGGGTATCTGGGTGACTCCGTCGACCCGCACGGGCCTGTGGCGCACGCGCCGGGTGACGGGGATCCGTGGGCCGACACGTGGTTCTACTCGAACCCGGTGTTCGTGGAGGTTGTCGGGCGACGGTGAAGGCCCCCTCCGGGGTGGGGGCGTTTTCGGGTGCGGGTCCGTCGTGGCTGGTCGCGCAGTTCCCCGCGCCCCTGAGGGGCTACGCCCCTCAAGGACCCGGCGTGCCTGGTCGGGGGGTGATCGGCGGGCGTACGGTGGGTGGGTGACCAGTGACGAGGCGTTGCGGCCCCAGTCCCTCATGTTGTCCTTTCTCGGTGACCAGGTGCTCGGCCGGGATGTCTGCGTGTACTCGGGGAGCGTCATCGACGTCTTCGGGCGGGCGGGGGTCGGCGAGCACGCGACCCGGTCCACCCTGACCCGGATGGTCGGCCGCGACCTGCTGCGCCGGCAGCGCGAGGGACGCCGGATGTACTTCGGGCTGACCGAGCGCTCGGAGGCCGTGCTGCGCGACGGTGAGCAGCGGATCTGGGAACAGGGCGCCGTCAACCGCCGGTGGGACGGCACCTGGACCCTGCTCGGCTTCTCACTGCCCGAGTCCTGGCAGCGTCAACGGCACGATCTACGCGCGCAGTTGACGTGGAGCGGCTTCGGCCCGCTGTTCGGCGGCCTGTGGATCGCGCCCGGCGAGACCGACGTCTCCGGACTCGTCGCCGAACTCGGCCTGTCCGCCCACGTGAAGATCTTCCGCGCCCACGCGGACACCGGCATGGACATCGGCGCGATGATCGAGGAGACCTGGGAACTGGACGAACTCGCCACGCGCTACCAGGCGTTCGCAGGCCGCTGGCAGCACTGGGAGACCGTCGAGCCCGCGGCCGACGAGGCCCTCGCGCTACGGCTGCGCCTGTCGACGCAGTGGCTCCAGGTCGTCCGCCGTGACCCGCGCCTGCCGGTCGGACACCTCCCGGACGACTGGCCCGCCGACCAGGCGGAGAAGACATTCAGAACGGTCTACACCCGCCTGACCCCCTTGGCCCAACAATCCGCGGACCACCTCTTGGACTTGGTCCCGGTGAGACAGCCCCTTTAGGGGGCGCAGCCCCCTAGGTCCTGTCGTCAAATTCCCGACGTCCGCCCGGAGGGCGGGCCGGGCGGCGTCTGGTGCGTGCTCTCGGTGTGCCGGGCGGAAGCCCTCGTACTGGACGTACTTGGGCTTTCGCCCGGTGCGGCGAGAGGGCGTGCCAGGCGTCGGCCGGCAGGCGGGAATTTGACGACAGGGCCTAGGGGCGCGGGGAACGGCGCAGTCTTTTCGCCTTCAGGGGCGCGGGGAACGGCGCAGTCTTTCAGGGGCGCGGGGAACGGCGCGACCAGCCACAACGGACCCGCACCCGACACCACACCGCACAGCCCCCGTCACACATAGAACCGCGACAAACTCTGCAACACCGCCCCCGGCTTCCCCACCCCCTCGATCTCGATCGTCCCGTCGACAACGACCTGCACCCCACCCCCCACGTCCGACACCTCCGCAAGCCGCGCAACGAGCCGTATCCGCGACCCCACCCTCACCGGCGAGGGAAACCGCACCTTGTTCAGCCCGTAGTTGACCTTCGTGGTCACACCCCGGACGTCCAGCAACTCGGTGAAGAGCGGGATGAACAGCGACAGGGTGAGATACCCGTGCGCGACGGGCGCCCCGAACGGCCCCCGCGCGGCCTTCTCCGCGTCGACATGGATCCACTGGTGGTCCCCCGTGGCATCGGCGAAGGTGTCGATGCGCTCCTGGGTGACCTCGATCCACTCGCTCGTACCGAGGTCACTCCCGGCGAGCTTCCTGAGTTCGTCGACACCGTTCACTGTGATGGTCATATGGCTCTCCCCTGCTGGAGGTCGATCACTGGGTGTCGGTCCCGTACCGCCGGCGGACATGGGACTTGAGCAGCTTGCCGGAGGCGGTCCGCGGGAGTTCGTCGGCGAGCACCACCGACTTCGGGATCTTGTACTTGGCGAGGTGCCCGGTGAGGGACGCGAGGACCTCGTCGAGGTCCAGCGCGACACCCTCGTGCGGGACGACCACCGCGCGCGGCACCTCGCCCCACTTCTCGTCGGGCACGCCGATGACCGCGCAGTCGGCGATGCCGGGGTGGGCGAGGAGCCGGTCCTCGATCTCGGCGGGGTAGATGTTCTCGCCGCCCGAGATGATCATGTCCTTGATGCGGTCGACGACGGTCACGTAGCCGTCGTCGTCGATCCGGGCGGCGTCCCCGCTGCGGAACCAGCCGTCGCTGAACACGGCCGCGGTCTCGTCGGGCAACCCCCAGTAGCCGGGCATGACATGGGGACCGCGTACGACGATCTCGCCCGTCTCGCCGACGTCGGCGAGGTCGGCCGAGGCGAGGCCTGGCCGTACGACGCGTACGTCGCTGAAGAAGTGCGGTACGCCCGCCGAGCCCGCCTTGGTCACCGCGTGCTCGGCGTCCAGGAAGAGCACGCCCGGTGAGGCCTCGGTCATGCCGTAGCCCTGGAGGAAGGTGAGGCCGCGCTCCTGGTAGGCGGCGATGAGCGGGGTCGGCACGGGTGAGCCGCCGCAGCTGAGCATGCGCAGCGAGGACAGGTCGGCGTCGGCCCAGCCCGGCTGGCGCGCCACCTGCTCGAACATGGTGGGCACGCCGAACATGAAGGTGATCCGGTGCCGTTCGATCAGGCCGAGGGTGGCCGCCGGGTCGAACGCCTCGACCAGGACGCAGGTACCGCCCTTGAGGAGGACGGGGAGGGTCAGCATGTTGAGCCCGGCCGTGTGGAACAACGGGGCCGACACCAGCGCGCGTTCGTCCGCGATCAGGTCCTGGTCGACGAGGACGTTGACGGCGTTCCACGTCAGATTGCCGTGGGTGAGCATCGCTCCTTTGGGGCGGCCGGTCGTCCCCGAGGTGTACATGATGACGCAGGTGTCGTCGGCGGTGACGGGTTCGTCGATCGCCTCGCCGGAGGCCGAGTCCAGCAACTGGTCGTAGGCGGCGCCCACTTCGACGTACAAACGCACATCGCAGGTGCCCGGCAGGCCGGCGACCAGCCCCTGGGACGCCGGTCCGTGCACGAGGACCTTCGCGCCGGAGTCTTCGAGCTGGTGGGCGATCTCGGGCCTGGCGAGGCGGGTGTTGAGCGGGACGAAGACCGCGCCGAGCAGGCCGGCCGCGAACAGCGTCTCCAGGTAGGACGGGTGGTTGGGGCCGAGGTAGGCGATCCGGTCGCCGCGGCGCACTCCGCGGGCGCGCAGGGCCTGGGCGAGGCGGGTGGTGCGCTCGTACAGGCCGCCGTACGTGAGTGTCGTGCCGTCGTGGATCAGGGCGGTGCGGTGCGGGGTCTTGCGGGCCCGGCGGGCGGGCCACGACCCCAGTCCCTCGTTGCGCATGCCATACCCCTCAGTGCTCGGTGTGTCCGGTCATGGCTTGGTGAGGCCGAGCAGCCGGGCCGCGTTCTCCTTGAGGATCTTCGGCCGGACCTCGTCCTTGACGGGCAGCTTCGCGAAGTCGGCGAGCCAGCGGTCCGGGGTGAGGACCGGGTAGTCGGAGCCGAACAGTATTTTGTCCTTGAGCAGGGTGTTCGCGTACTGCACGAGTTGCGGCGGGAAGTACTTCGGCGACCAGCCGGACAGGTCGATGTGGACGCCCGGCTTGTGCGTGGCGACCGCGAGGGCCTCGTCCTGCCACGGGAAGGACGGATGCGCCAGGATGATCTTCAGGTGCGGGAAGTCCGCGGCCACGTCGTCGACGTGCAGCGGATTGGAGTACTTCAGGCGGATGCCTCCCCCGCCGGGCACGCCCGCGCCGATGCCGGTCTGCCCGGTGTGGAAGAGGGCGATGGCACCGGTCTCCTCGATGACCTCGTACAACGCGTACGCCACGGAACGGTCGTTGGGGAAGAAGGCCTGGATGCTGGGGTGGAACTTGAAGCCCTTCACCCCGTACTCCTCGACCAGCCTACGGGCCCGCTTCACTCCCGCCCTGCCGCGGAAGGGGTCGATGGAGGCGAACGGGATCAGCACGTCGGGGTTGGCGGCGGCGGCCTCGGCGACCTCCTCGTTCGGGACGGGTTCGGTGCCGGTCGCGGATTCGGCGTCGACCGTGAAGACGACGGCGGCCATCCTCCGCTCGCGGTAGTACGCGGCCGTCTCCTCCAGGGTCGGCTTCCGCTTGCCCTCGACCTTGAAGTAGGCGCTGGAGGCCGCGTGCAGGTCGTCGTCGAGCGAGGACGTGCCCTTGGAGGAGACCTCGGCGTGGGTGTGGACGTCGATGGCGACCAGGTCGTCGACGTTCATCGGGAGGGGCATGACGCCTCCGGAGCCTTGGGTGCGGGCGCGGGCGCGGGGATGCCGACCGTCTGCGGTTCGGCGCCGACCGAGGTGTGCCAGACGTCGGCGAGCGCCTCGGGGGTCCAGCCGCCGTCGGCGTACGCGGCCCTGATCTCCTGGGGGTGGGACCACAGGGTGACCTTGTCGCCGCCGATGCCGATGGCCTGCCCGGTCACCCCGCGGGCGGCCTCGGAGGCCAGGAACGGGACGAGGGCCGCGCAGTCCTCGGGCGTGCCGAAGCCCTCGCCCCTGCGCAGGAAGTCCGGCAGCGGTTCGCCCTGTTTCATGGCCTCGATGTAGGGGGCGAAGGCTGGGATGGTCTCGGTCATCGCGGTCGCGGCCACCGGCACGATCGCGTTGACGGTGATGCCCGCGCGGCCCAGCTCCATCGACCAGGTACGGGCCATGGCGGCGATGCCGGCCTTCGCGGCGGAGTAGTTGGTCTGACCGAAGTTGCCGCGCTGCCCGGCCGGTGAGCCGACGAGGATCAGCGTGCCGCCCCCGCCCTGCTCCCGCATGCATACGGCGGCGGCGCGGGCGCAGGTGAAGGTGCCCTTCAGATGGGTGGTGAGCACCGCGTCGAAGTCGTCGTCGGTCATCTTCCACAGAACCTTGTCGCGCAGGATGCCCGCGTTGGTGACCAGGACGTCGAGGCGGCCGAACTCCGCGACCGCGCGGCCCACCAGGCGGTCCGCGGCCTCGGCGGTACCGACGGCGACCACCTCGGCCACGGCGGTGCCGCCCGCGCCGGTGATCGCCTCGACGGCCTGCTCGGCGACGGCCTCGTCCACGTCGTTGACGACCACGGAGGCGCCGGCGGCGGCGAGGGCGTGCGCGTAGGCCAGGCCGAGGCCACGGCCGGAGCCCGTGACCACGGCGACCTTGCCGGTGAGATCGATGCTGGACACGAGGGGTCCCTTCAGGGGATGGGGTGAGGCGTGCCGGGGTGACGAAATCGAAGCTAAGGACAATAATTGTTGACGTCAATAGTTGTTGCCGACTCGGCCGTACGCCATGCTGGTCCCGTACGGACGCAGTACCGAGCCCTTCGCGGGGCCAGGACCAGGGAGCCCGCCATCGCCCGCCAGTCGCATGTCACCGACCCCCCGCCCACGGACGCCGCGCCGATCGACGCCCAGGAACCGTGGATGCGCGGACTGCACGCGGACACCGGCTACCTGCTGTACCGGATGGGCCTGCGCTCGGGGCAGATGTTCAACTCGTTCCTGCAGGAGTCGGGGCTGCGGCTGCGGCACTACGCGCTGCTGCGGTTCCTGGCCACCTCCGAGGGCGCGCTCCAGCGGGAGCTGAGCTCGCGGCTCGGTTACGACCCGAGCGCGATCGTCGGCCTGGTCGACGACCTGGAGAAGCTCGGCTTCGCCGAACGCCGTCCCTCCCCCGACGACCGCCGCAGCCGGACCGTCGTACTGACCGGGGACGGGCGCGCCTTCCTGCGCGACACCGACGAGGCGGGGCTGCGGGTGACGGACGACCTGCTCGGGCCGCTCGACCCGGCCGAGCGGGAGATCCTGCACACCCTGCTGCGCCGCGTCGCCGAGACCGAGCTCGACTCCGGCGCGTAGAACGGCACGGCCCATGACCTCCCTGTCCGCGCCCGACCGACTGCTGGCCGTGCTCGCCGCCTTCGACCACGACCACCCGGCGCTCTCCCTCACGGACATCAGCCGCCGGGCCGGGCTCTCCCTCACCACCGCGCACCGGCTCGTGGGCGCGCTCAGCGACTGGGGCGCCCTGGAACGCGACGCGGACGGCATCTACCACGTGGGGCTGCGGTTGTGGGAACTCGCCGCGCTCTCCCCGCGCGGGCTCGCCCTGCGGCAGATCGCGCTGCCGTACCTGGAGGATCTGTACGAAGCGACGCACGAGAACGTGCAGTTGGCGGTGCGCGACGGCTCCGAGGTCGTCTACATCGAGTGGATCTCCGGCCGGTCGGCCGTGGGGGTGAAGATCCAGGTGGGCGCGCGCTGGCCGCTGCACGCGACCGGGGTGGGACTCGCGCTGCTCGCCCACTGCGAACCGGCGTTCCAGGAGGCGTACTGCGGCAGGCCGCTCGCCGGCTTCACCCCGCACACCCTCACGGACCCGGCCGCCCTGCGCCGCGCACTCGCCGAAGTCCGTTACTCCGGAGTGGCGGTGAGTGTCCGTCAGATCACCGAGGACGCCCTGTCGGTGGCCGCTCCGGTACGCGGTCCCGGCGGCCCGGTGACCGCGGCGGTCTCGGTCGTGGTCCCCGAACACGACGCGCAGACACCGGCGTTGATCCCCGCGGTACGGCTCGCCGCGCGCGGGATCTCCCGGGCACTGGGGTGGCAGCCGGAGCCGTCAGGAGGGTGAGGGTCGGTGAGAGCCGATCGATATCCCTCTCACCGGTGAGGACGCGGCCCCGGCCCCGCGCCGATACTGGCACGGCCCCTTCCCCGAGGAGCCGCCCATGCCCGCCTCGCCCGCCTCCCCCTGGATCAGCCCCGCCGTCGCCCGCCTGCGCACGGCCAACCCGTACGTCGTCGACATCGCGGTCGCCGTACTCGTCCTGTTCGCCGCCTCACTGCAGTGGATATTCCCCGACGAGGGCGACGACCGCCTGACCTGGCAGGGGTTCCTGCTGGGCGCCGGTACGGCGCTGCCGCTCGTGTGGCGGCGCCGGGCGCCGTTCCTCGCGGCCTGCGGGGTCTCGGTGTTCACCCCCGCCATGGCCGTCTACCACGCACCACCGCCGGACATCATGTACGCCGGTCTGGTCGTCCTCTACACGATGGCCGCGGTCGGCCGGCCCTGGCAGCGGCGGGTCATGCTGGTGGGATGGCTGGCCGGGGTCGCGCTGACCATGACGCACAAGGAGGACGCCGAACCCTTCGAGTACGCCTTCCAGTTGCTGAGCTGCGTCAGCGCCTACGGCTTCGGGGTGCTGTCCCGACTCCAGCGGGCGTACACGGCGGCGCTGGAGGACCGGGCCCGCCGCCTGGAACGCGAACGGGCCGCCGACACCGCGCGGGCCGCCGCCAGGGAACGGGCCGGCATCGCCCGCGACATGCACGACATCCTGGCCCACGCCGTGAGCCTGATGGTGGTGCAGGCCGAGGCCGGGCCCGTGGTCGTACGCAGCGATCCCGAGCGCGCGGAGGGGGCGTTCGACGCCATCGCCGGCGCCGGGCGCGACGCGATGGTCCAGCTGCGGCGGATCCTCGGCGTCCTCAAGGAAGAGCCACTGAACGGCAGTTCGGACCGGCTGCCGCAACCGGGGGTCGCGGCCCTCACCGGGCTGGTCAGACAGGTCGGCGACACGACCGGACTGCGGATCGAGCTCCGGCACACCGGGCAGCCGCGCCCACTGCACCGGGACACCGAGGTCGCCGCGTACCGCGTGGTCCAGGAAGCCCTGACCAACACCGTCAAGCACGCGTACGCTTCCTGCGCGCGGGTCGAACTGGACTGGACGGAGGCCGAGTTGACGCTCACGGTGACGGACGACGGGCGGGGCCCGGCGGACACCGCCCCGGGCGGGGGCGGGAGTGCGGGCGGCCACGGACTGATCGGCATCCGGGAGCGGGCCGCCGCGTGCGGAGGCACCGCCCGTACGGAGCCCGGCCGCGACGGAGGTTTCCGCGTCGTCGTACGCCTGCCCGTGGTGGGCGACCGGCAGGTGACGCCGGGGTGAGCATCCGTGTGGTGGTCGCCGACGACCAGGAACTGGTCCGCAGCGGCTTCAGCATGATCCTGGAGGCGCAGCCCGACATCGACGTCGTCGCGGAGGCGGGGGACGGCGTGGAGGCGGTGGCCGCCGTGCAGCGGCACACGCCGGACGTGCTGCTGCTCGACATCCGGATGCCTCGGATGGACGGACTGGAGGCGGCGAGGCTCGTGTGCGCGCAGTCCGCGTGCCGGGTGGTCATGCTGACGACGTTCGACCTCGACGAGTACGTGTACGAGGCGTTGTACGCGGGAGCGAGCGGGTTCCTGCTCAAGGATGTGCGGCGGGACGATCTGGTGCACGCCGTGCGGGTGGTGGCCGCCGGGGACTCGTTGCTCGCGCCGTCGGTGACACGGCGGCTGGTCGCCGACATCATCCAGCGGCGGCGGGCGGGGGCCGCGCCGTCCTCCCCGGTGCGGCTCGATGGTCTCACCGCGCGCGAGGAGGAGACGTTGCGGCTGCTGGCGCGGGGGTTGTCCAATGCGGAGATCGCTCGGGCGTTGTTCGTGAGCGAGCACACGGTGAAGACGCACGTCAGCAACGTACTCAGCAAACTGGGGCTGCGGGACCGGGTCCAGGCGGTCATCTGCGCGTACGAGTCGGGCGTGGTGACCCCGGGCACGCCTTGACCTGCGGCCGGCAGAACGGACGTCACCCGCGGCCCGGTGGGGGCCGCTCGCGCCGTTCCCCGCGCCCCTTGACGACGGGGCCTCGGGTCGCCTGCCTCCTGCGGGCCGGTGGGGGTCGGCCGCGCCGTTCCTCGCGCCCCTGGAAGACGGGGCTGCGCCCCTGTCTTTTGTTTTTGGGGGCGCGGGGAACTGCGCCGCCAGCCCACGACGGCCCGCAGAACACATCGGGCCCACGCCCCCCGTCGTCCAGGGGCGCGGGGAACTGCGCGGCTCGCCCCCACCGGGCCCGCAGGTGGGGGAAGGGTCCCGTCGGGGCTCCCCCGTGCGGCGGAGCCGCGGGTGGGATCTCACTCGTGCGGGGGAGTCGTCGAAACCCCTCCGACCGGCGATCCGCCGAGCGGCTTCGCAAGGCGATTCTGGGGCGACCGAAAAGCCCCGACCCGCCGGGAGGCACCCCGTGCTCAACAGGATCGCCAGGGCGTCGACACGCCGGCCACTGACCGTGATCGGCCTCTGGCTGCTCTTCCTGCTGCTCGGCTTCGGCCTCGGCACAGGCGTCTTCGCGCGGCTCAGCGACTCCGTGCCGGACGTCCCGGGCACGGAGTCGGACCGCGCGTCGGAGTACCTCGACGGCATCGACCCGGCCGGCGAGTCGATCACCGCGGTGATCGCGGGCACACCCGTCGCGGACACCGCACTCCGCACCCAGGTGGAGGCCGCGGTCACCGACCTCCGCGACATCGCGAACATCGCCGCCGTACCCGACCCGTACACCACGCGAGGGCTTGTCGCCGAGGACGGCCACGCACTCGTCATCCCGGTCACCCTGAAGGGCGGTCTCGACGACGACGCCGAGGAACAGGTCCTGGACGCCGCGAGTGACCGTATCCACCAGATCAGGGCACCCGACGTCCACGTGAGCGGCGGCCCGCTGCTCGGGCAGCAGCTCGGCGAACGGGCCCAGCAGGACGTGGCCCGCGCGGAGATCATCTCGTTGCCCGTGGTCCTCGTCCTGCTGCTCCTGATCTTCGGCGGCTTCCGCGCCGCCGGACTGCCCCTGGTGGTCGCGGTGAGCGGCGTCGCGGGCGCGTTCCTCGCCCTGTTCGGCTTCAGCCAGTTCACCGACATCTCCGTGTACGCGATCCAGGTCACCACGATGCTCGGCCTGGGACTCGCCGTGGACTACGCCCTGTTGATGGTGGTCCGCTTCCGCGAGGAACGCCGCACCACCGACGACGTCGTGGAAGCCGTGCACCGTACGGTGGCCGGCGCCGGACGCACGGTCCTGTTCTCCGGTCTGACCGTGGCCGTCAGCCTCACCGGCCTGCTGGTCTTCCCCAGCATCTTCCTGCGCAGCATGGGCTTCGCCGTGGCCGCCGTCGTGGTCATCGACATGCTGGCCGCGCTCACCCTGCTCCCCGCCCTGCTGGCCCGCTTCGGCGGGAGGATCGCCCCCGCGAAGACGAAACCGGCTGGAGAAGAGGGGCGTGTCTTCGCGCGGCTGGCCCGGTTCGCCACCGGCCGCCCGGTCGTCGTCACCGTCGCCTCCGTCGCCGCCCTGCTCGTCCTGGCCCTGCCCGCCACCGGTATGAAGATCAACATCGGGGGCGCCCAGCAGTTGCCGACCAGCACGGAGGCACGGCAGCTGGACGACACGATCCAGGCCCACTTCCCGCCGGGCACGGGCGTCTCGGAGGTGACCGTGGTCCTGAAACCGGGCACGGACACCGCGACGGCCGAGCGGATCGAGGCGCTCTCCCCCGGCACCGGGTCGCGTGAACTGCCGGGCGGCACCACCGTGCTGAGCATGCAGCCCGGTGGCAGCGCGGACGGGAAGGCGGCGACCGATCTGGTCCAGCGGGTACGGGACGTACGCGGCGACGAGCCCGTACAGGTCACCGGTGTCGCGGCCCGGCTGGTGGACTTCCGGGCGATGCTCGGCGATCGGGCGCCCTGGGCCGCCGTCACCGTCCTCGCCGGGATCTTCCTCCTGCTCTTCGCGTTCACCGGCTCGGTCCTGATCCCGCTGCGGACGATCTTCACGACGCTGCTCAGTCTGGGCGCGGCGCTCGGCGTGGTGGTGTGGGTGTTCCAGGACGGGCATCTGGCCTCGGCGCTGGGCTCGCAGGAACTCGGCGCGCTGAGCCTGACGGCACCTCCGCTGATCATCGCGATCGCCTTCGGACTCGCCATGGACTACGAGCTGTTCATCCTCGCCCGGATGCGTGAGACCTGGCTGCGCACGGGTGACGCGCAGGACGCCGTCGTCACCGGTCTGCGCCGCTCCGGCCGGGTCGTGAGCTGCGCGGCGCTGCTGCTCGCGGTCGTTTTCGGCGCCTTCATGACGGGCGGTTTCGCCCCCATCCTGCAGATCGGTCTGGGACTGACCCTCGCCGTGCTGATCGACGCCACACTCGTACGGATGCTGCTGGTCCCGGCGACCATGGCGCTGCTGGGCCGGCGCGCGTGGTGGGCGCCGAAGCGTCTGCGCCGGGCGCACGACCGTTTCGGCCTGCACGAGGAGGCTCCGCCCGCCACACCCGAACTCACCAAGCAGCACTGAGGCAGACCGAACTGAAGCAGGCGCGCAACCGCCGTCGTCGGCCCCGGTCCCTCCCGGACCGGGGCCCTCGCCATGCCCCGCCCTCCGATACGGCTACCCCCCGGCGGTCAGCCGCCTCCTGTCCGGCTTCCCCGCGGGCGTGAGCGGTACCTCCTCGATGAGGGTCAGGCGGGTCGGCGCGCTCGCCTCTTCCAGGTGTGCCGTCACCCACGCGCGCAGTTCGCGCAGCTCCGGGAGGTGTCCTTCGGCAGGTACGACGAAGGCGTGGACCGCCTCTCCGGTGTCGTCGTCGGGGACACCGACCACGTACGCCTCGGCCACCGAGGGATGGGTGGCGAGCCGTCGCTCGACGGGGCCGGCGTAGTAGAGGTTGGCGTTGACGATGATCACGTCGCGGGCCCGGCCCGTGAGCCACAGCCGGCCCTCGGAGTCGAGCCGGCCGAGGTCACGGGTGCGTACCCAGCCGTCGGTGAACACCTCGGCGGTGAGGGCGGGTTCCCGCCAGTAGCCGTCGCTCTGTCCCGGGGTCCGGACGAAGAGTTCGCCGTCGGTGCCCGGTGGGACGGGGCGGCCCGAGGGGTCCCGGATCTCCAGGTCGACGGGCGGCACGCCCAGCGAACCCGGCTCGTCCTCGGGGGTGGCCATGGAGATCATGCCGGTCTCGGTCTGGCCGTACCCGTGGAAGACGACCGGGCCGAGTGCGTCGGACGCCTCACGAAGCCGTCCCGGCTCCAGCGGGGAGCCGGACACCATCAGGGCGCGCAGGCTGGTGAGGTCGGCGGGTGACGCGCGCTGTCCTGCCGTGAGTTTCCTCAGGCGGGCCACGGTGATGACGCTCGCGGTCGCGCGGTGTCGCTCGATGCTGTCGCGGAGGTCCGGCTGTCCGGCGGTCACCAGGGTGCCGCCGGCGGCGAGGGTGAGGAGCCCGTACTCCATCATCACCTGGCTCGCCAGGGTGCCGAACACCAGGAAGCGGTCCAGTCGTGCGGCGAGTGCGCGGACGGCGGGCGGCCAGGCCTCGGGCCGGAGCGCCCAGGCCGCGGTCATCGCCGCGTAGGTCTGCGCGCATGCCTTCGGGACGCCGGTGCTGCCGCTGGTGTGGATGAGCCGGGCGATATCCTCCGGGCGGGCCAGGGGCAGTGGACGGAGGCCGTCGTCCGGTGCCGACAGCAGGTCGTCCAGCGCGAGGACCTTCCCGGGCCGATCCGTATCCGTATCCGTGTCGGTGCCTGTGTCCGTGGCAGCCGTCCGGTCGGTGACCGTGAAGGCGGTGTCCGCGAGCAGGTGCTGTTGCTGACGGGCCGTCAGACCGGGGCGTACGCCCACCACGCGGGCGCCTACGACATGTGCCGCGACGATCGCGGCGAACGCCTCCGGGCTCACGCCGAGCAGCAGGGCGACACCGTCACCGCGGCCGATGCCGTTCGCGCGCAGCCCGTTGGCCACGCGCCGTACCGTGCCGAGGAGTTCGGCCGCGGTGACGATCCGGTCGGCGTGCTCGAACACCGGACGGTGGCCCGCCGTTTCGAGGAGGTCCAGCAGCCGGCCGGGGAACTGCTCAGTCAAGGCAGGCCTTCACGAACGCCGCGAGCGGCTGGTGGTGGACCGCCGGGATGTCCCACTCGTTCTCCAGGTTCTCCGCCAGATGGTGGGTGGCGCTCAGGACACCGTCGCGGTAGTGGCGTACGACGGGGTGCAGATAGCTGGAGTCCATCGCGTGCTCGACGTCGTTCTCGGTCACGCGCGGGACGGTGACGTCGAACGGATCGACGCCGTCGTGGTCGGCCCCGTATTCCAGGTCGACGACGAACCGGTGGGCGGCAGGTCCGAGGCCGCCGTCGGCGGCGTACTCCAGCGGGACCTCCTCCTGGTAGGTGGCCCGGTCCGCGTCCACCGTGATGACGTCTCCGAGGACCCCGAACTGCTGCCACAGCGCGGAGGACCGGTTGACGCGGGCGACGACGGCGTCGGCGATCGCCTCCGGTGCCGCGGTGAGCGGCCGGGCGGGCCAGGGTTCGTCGTGGTGGCGGGCGTCGAGGATGCGGTGCAGGGCGCGCACTCCGTAGCGGAAGCCGTGGACGAAGCCGCTGGTGCCCCTCTTGAAGTCGCGCTGCTGGGTGAGGGTGCCGGCGAAGTGGAGGTCCGGTACGTTCACCGACTCGTAGGCGGAGTTCTGTTCGGGGAAGCGCCCGTTGATGACGAGGGCGGGGCGGCAGGTCTCGTCGAAGGCGTCGGCGTCGAAGCGGAATCCGGCGCACAGGATGATGCGGTCGTAGAGCAGTTCGCGCAGCCGTTCCGTGGTGCGGGCGTAGCGGAAGGTGACATGGAACCCGCCGTCGGCCGTCTTCTCGATGTGCTCCACGGTTCCGTCCAGGACGGCGTTCTGCGACTTCAGCTGGTAGCTGTCCAGGAAGTTGTTGTTCACCGCGCGCAGATGCCCGACGAAGTGGGTCTTCCACGCCATCCTGAGCGAGTGCGGGCCCGCGACATGGATGACCGCGGCCTTCGCCATGAGGGCCTCGGCGGTCTCGAAGGCGGAGTTGCCCTTGCCGACGACCAGGACCCGCTGATTGACGAAGGTGCTCGGATCGGTGTCGAACTCGTCGTACCGTTCGGCGAGTTCGATGCCGGGGACGGCCGGCTCGTTGAGGCGGGAGAGACCGGTCGCCACGACGAGCCTGCGGGCCCGCCAGTGGTGACCGGCGGTGTCGTGGACCGTGAAGACGCCGTCCGCGCGGGAGACACGGACGACGTCCGTGCCGTACTCGACACGGACGCCGGTACGGTCGGCGAAGTCGGCCAGGTAGCGTACGAAATCGTCGGCCTGGGGGAAGTACTGCTCGCTGTACCGGGTGAACAACAGGTCCGGGTCGTCGCTGAGGAGCGAGTTCCAGTCCATCCGGAGGTTGAGTTCGGGGTCGGTGTAGCCGGTGTTCACCTTGTTGATCGATATCAGCTGTCGATGTCGGGGGAACCTGGTGAAGAACGTGCCAGGGCCGTCTCCGCGCTCCAGGACGACGTAGTCCCGTCCGGCACGTTCCAGGAGAGCGGCGAGCTGAAGTCCGGCCGGTCCGGCCCCGATGATCAGGTAATCGCGCACCATGGGCGGGACGTTAGTGCCGCCAGATCAGAAGGCTCTGAGATTGCCGGCCGACGGCTCACGGTCGTCGCGGCCGGGGCCTCGACCGGATCAGGCGTGCACGGAACCCGCTCCGGTCGAGGCCGAGGAGGAGACCTCCTTGTCGACGGTCCCCTCCGCCGGGGACATACGGCGTTCGATGCGCTCGGGCAGGGCCAGCCGGTACAGCGGGACGGCGCCCGCGGTGGTGAGCACCGCGACCAGGACGAGCATGGAGAAGACGTCCTTGTTGATCATGCCTTGGGCGAGGCCGATGTTGATGAAGATCAGGATCATCAGGCCGCGGGCGTTCATGAGGGCGCCCACCGCCCACGACTCGCGCCAGGTGAACCCGATGCCGCGCATGGCGAGGGCGCACCCGATGTACTTGCCGGTGAACCCGGACAGGAGGATCAGCAGGAACGGTCCGATCATGGCCCAGCCGGTGACTCCGCCCAGTTCGGTGTTGAGGCCGGAGAAGGTGAAGAAGACGGGCAGGAACAGCACGCAGACGAGGTCCATCATGCGGCTGTGCAGTGCCTGGCGGAAGGCCTCGTTCCTGGGCATGGCCAGCCCGGCGACGAAGCCTCCGAAGACCGAGTAGATGCCGATCCAGTCGGTGAAGTAGCCGGAGAGCAGGACGATGCCGACGACGAGGTACATCTGGTCGAAGCCGAACAGGCCGGTGCGCTCGACCCGTTCACCCATCGGACGCAGCAGCCGCGCCACGACGGTGAGCATCACGACGGTGAAGACGACGGTGAGGCCGATGGTGCGCAGGGCGTGCGGCAGGCCGGCGCCGGTGTGCATGGCGGACAGCACGGCGAGGAAGCACCAGGCCGCAGCGTCGTCGACGGAGGCGCCCAGGAGGGTCATGCGGCCGAGCGGCGAGTTCTCCAGTCCGCGTTCGTAGAGGATGCGGGCGAGCATCGGGAAGGCGGTGATGGACAGGGCGCCGCCGAGGAAGAGGGCGAACTGGAAGGAGCTGACATCCGGCTTGGAGAGGCGGTCGTGGAGCAGATAGCCCGTCGCGGCGCCGAGCAGCAGCGAGGGGACGATCCCGGACAGGGCCAGCACGGACGCGTTCTTGGTGTCCTTCCTGCCGTTTCCCGCCGTGCGGTCGAGGCCGACACCGACCAGGAACATGAAGAGGGTCAGGCCGAGGGTGCTCAGCACGTACAGGATGGGTTTCACCTCGGGGGTGAAGACCGCTTTCTGGGCTTCTGGGAAGAGGGCGCCGAAGAGGGTGGGCCCCAGCAGGACACCGGCCACCATCTCGCCGAGCACGCGCGGCTGTTTCACCCACAGGGCGAGGCGTCCGCAGACGGCGGACGCGGCGAGGATGATCACGATGGCGGGCAGGACCCGCAGGACGAGTTCGAGGTTCTTGTCGGTGGTGGCTGCCAGGAAGGTCGGGGACACGGCGGGCTCCTGTGGTCGTCAGCGACGTGCGGGGACGTGCGGCGGGGGCCCGGGACCACGGCCTCGGCCGGCCGGGCAGCCGCTGGGCGGGTGCTCTTCGAAGTAGCGGCCCGCGAGTCGCCGCCGGCGGGCGTGCAGCACCATGACCGTGCCGAGCACCAGTTGCCGGACGCCGCGGGTGACGTCCTCCACCGCGTTCCGCGTCCGTATGCGGCGGCGCAGGGCGTCGAGTCGGCGCGGTGCGGGAGACAGGTCGCGGGGGATGAGCAGACAGGGCGCGCGGTGCGGGATCGACCGGGTGTGCGGGGCGGTCGAGTCCAGCCGGAACCGGCGCAGCACTTCCCGTACCGCGGCGCGCAGCACCAGCGGGGACAGCCGCCAGGCCGGGCAGGGCCGGTTCGCCGCCACTCCGTACGGGATGTGGTGGGCGTCCTTGACGGAGAGCGCGGCCCAGCGGTCCGGGTCGAACTCGTCGGGCCGGTCGTAGCCGGTGGCGTGGTAGCCGGGGTAGCTGAAGCACACCACCGTGCCGGGCGGCAGCACGGTGTCCTCGTCGAGCGGGATCTCGCCCGTGGTGATGCGGTGCGCGATGCCGAACAGCGGGTACAGCCGCATCGTCTCGTCGAGCACCCGCGTCAAGTACCGGTCGTCCTCGGTGTCGTCGTCCAGGACGCGCCGCTGCGCCTCGGGGTGGCGGGCCAGGGCGAGCAGGACGTGTGCGGTCGCCTCCGACAACTGCACGACGGCCGTGTTGAACATCGTCCCCTGCAGGTAGTGCACCTGTTCCGTCGGTGACAGCGTCCTGGGCAGCGGATACGCCACCTCGCCGGCCTCGACTCTCGCGCGCAGGTACTCCGTCAGCCGGGCCCGGCGCTTCGGATGGCGCAGTCCGGTGCACTTCAGCGCGCTGATCACGTCGTCGGCGTGTGCGGTGATCAGGTCCCGGGCGTGGGGCGGGCACGGCTCCTTGAACACCAGCTCGTAGCAGAACTCGGCCCAGGCGGGCATCACCAGATCCCGCAGGCGCACGAGGCTGACCTGCCCGTCCGGGAGCGTGTCCAGGGTCCGGGCGACGGCGCGCGTGGCCGCCGCCGTGAGGTCGTCCGAGGTTCCGGCCAGCATCCGCCGGGTCGTCGCGGCCACGTCCTCGTACCGCTCGCCGGGTTCCAGGTGTTCCTGGTGGACCTCGGGTCCCGGGGACAGCCAGTACCAGAACAGGTCGGACAGGCCTGCCCCGGCGCTGCGTCCGTTCGCCGCCGGGTGCGCGTAGACGCGTTCGAACACCTCCGGCCCGTGGACGGCGCTGGGCAGGGTCACCGCGCGGTCGCCGTTGGCCTTCTCGAAGATGCGCCCGCGCAGTGCCACCACCCCGCGCGGCAGCCACCAGCTGTCCGCCGTGGCCGGCCTGGGCCCGCTCCTCACCGTGTCTCTCCCCTGCGGACGACCATGTCCCGCGTCAGATCGGCGTTCCGGCGCCCTCCGCACAGCGCGAGCGTGTGGTCGTACTCGTCGCGCAGTGTCGCCAGCACCGCCCGGACCCCGGCTTCTCCCTCGGCGGCCAGCCCCCACATCACCGGTCGTCCCACTCCGACGGCCGTCGCGCCCAGCGCCAGGGCGACGGCGATGTCACTGCCGCGGCGCACTCCCCCGTCCATGAGCACGGGTGTCCGGCCCGCGACGGCGTCGACGACCGCCGGCAGGCAGTCCAGGGCGGCCGGGACGGCGTCGCACTGGCGGCCCCCGTGATTGGAGACGATCACCCCGCTCGCGCCGTGCTCGACGGCCAGCCGGGCGTCCGCCGGGTGGAGGATCCCCTTGACCAGTACGGGGAGCGCGGTCGTGCGCGCCAGTTCGCCGAAGTCCCGCCAGGTCGGGGCCGCCGACATGGGGATGTCCATGAGGGAGCCGGGCGGGGCGCCGGGCAGGTCGCGCATGTTCTCCGCGGCGTGGCCCGGCGGGAGATCGGTGAAGCCGTTGCGCAGATCTCTGGTGTGCCGGCCGAACACCGCCGAGTCGACGGTGACCACCAGTGCCGTGCAGCCCGCCTGTTCGGCGCGCCGCACGAGCGTTCCGGTGACCTCGCGGCGGGGGTGGAGGTACAGCTGGAACCACACCGCCGGGTCCGGGGCCGCCTCGCGGGCCGCGGCGACGACGGCGTCGACGGCCGTGGTCGCGGCCGTACCCGTCACCAGGACGGCTCCTTCGGCCGCTGCGGCACGGGCCGTGGCACCCTCGCCGTCCGGATGCATCAGCCGGTGGAAGGCGGTGGGCGCGACGAACACCGGTGCGGCGTGCCGGGCGCCCGGCAGCCGGGCGGTGGTGTCCCGCGTCTCGCTGCCGCACAGGATGCGGGGCAGCAGCAGATACCGGTCGAAGGCCGACTCGTTGTCGGACAGGACGCGTTCCTCGTCGGCCCCGCCCGCCACGTAGTCGTAGTGGACGGGGTCCAGTGTCTTGCGTGCCGCGTCGTGCAGCGCGCGCAGGGTCACGGTGTCACCGGAGCGACGGCGGCCAGGCGGTCGGCGAGGAAGGCGAGCAGGGGCGCGCGGTGGAACTCCTCACTGTCCCACTCGTTCTCCAGGTTCTCCGTCATGTGGTGCTCGGCGACGAACTCACCGGCCCGGTACCAGCGGACGACCGGATGCAGGTACCGGCCGTCGAGTCCCCCCGTGTCCTGCTGCGACTTGCGCGCCGCGGTGACGTCGAAGGGGTCCACCTGGTCGTGGTCGGCCCCGTACTCCAGGGTGATCACCGCGTGGGCGTCCACCGGCCCGAAGTCCCCCGCGTCCACGGCGTCGGGCACGTGGCGGACCGGAACCTCCTCCGCGTACCGCATGGTGCCGTCCGGGTCGACGAGCAGCAGGTCGCCCAGGACGGCGAACTGCTGCCACAGCGCGGAGGACCGGTTGACGCGGGCGACGACCGCGTCGGCGGCCCGCTCGGCGGCTTCGCCCAGCTCCGTCACCGGCCAGGCCTCGCCGTGGTGGCGTGAGCGCAGTACGCGGTGCAGGGCGCGGACCGCGTACCGGAAGCCGTGGATGAAGCCGGTGGTGGACTTCTTGAAGTCGGGGCCCTGTGTCAGCGTCCCGGCGAAGTACAGGCCGGGTACGTTGACCGACTCCCCGACCGGGGTGAGGGCGGGGAAGCGGCCGTCGACGATCAGTTCGGGGACACAGGTGGCGTCGAAGACCGAGGCGTCGAACCGGAAACCGGTGGCGACGATCACCCGGTCGTAGTGGAGGTCCTTGACCACCTCGTCGACCCGCTCGAACGACACCGGCACGCAGAAGCCGTCCGCCTCCTTGCGGATCTCCAGCACCCGGCCGTCGAGGAGGGCGTTCTGCGACTTCAGCTGGTAGCTGTCGAGGAAGTTGTTGTTGACCGCGCGCAGATGCCCCACGTAGTGCGACTTCCACGCCAGCCGCAGGGAGCCCGATCCGACGAGGTGGATGACGGCCGCGGTCTCCATCAGGCTGTCGGCCGTCTCGAACGCGGAGTTGCCCCGCCCGATGATCAGCACGCGCCGGCCGGTGAAGGACGCCGGGTCCGGGTCGAACGTGTCGTAGCGCTCGGCCAGTTCGACGCCCGGCACGGCCGGCAGGTTCGGCCGGGACACCCCGGTGGCGACCACGACCCGCCTGGCGCGCCACACCGTGCCGGTGTGGTCGGTGACGGCGAATCCCCCGCCGTCACCGACCTCCTCGCCGTCACCGCCGTCACGGGCGTCACGGGATATCTCCGTCACCGTGGTGTCGTAGCGCACCCGCACCCCGGTACGGGCCGCGTAGTCCGCCAGATAGCGGACCAGGTCGTCGGCCGCCGGGAAGTAGCGCGGGCTGTACCGGGTGAAGAGCAGCTCCGGATCGTCGCTCAGCAGGGAGTTCCAGTCCATGCGGAGCCGTAGCTCGGGATCGTCGTAGCCGGTGTGCACCTTGTTGATCGAGATCAGTTGGCGATGCCGGGGAAAGCGCGTGAAGAACGCGCCCGGAACGCTGCCGCGCTCCAGGACGACGTAGTCCGCACCGTCACGCTCCAGGGAGGCGGCGAGCTGTAGTCCCGCGGGCCCCGCTCCGATGATCAGGTAGTCGTGCGCCATGGCCCGGAAGCTATCCACCGGATTTCAGAGCGCTCTGAGATTACCGGCCTAGATTCTCGGGCGTGCTCACCACCCTGGACACCGTCTCGCTGACCGGTCCGCTGGACTCCGCGGTCCTGCGTCGCGTGGCCGCGCCGCTCACCGTCACGGTGGACGACGAGACCCGAGCGCGCATCGACCACAGCCGACGGCTCTTCCGCGATCTGCTGCACGGCGACGGCAGCGGGGAGAGCCGCATCTACGGCGCCACCACCGGGTTCGGCGCACTCGTCGGATACGCCGGCCGGGCCGACGGGGCCGACCAGTGCGACAACACGCTCGCCCATCTCGGCGCGGGCCAGGGCCCGGACCTGCCGCCGGCGATCGTCCGCGCGGCCCTGCTGCTGCGCGCCCGGTCCCTCGCCCTGGGGTTCTCCGGGGTGTCGGCCGAGGTCGTCGAACGGCTCACCGCCCTGTTCGCCACGACGTTCACCCCCGCCGTCCCCCGCTACGGCTCGGTGGGGGCGAGCGGTGACCTGATCCCGCTCGCCTACGCCACCCAGGCGCTGCGGGGCCGCGGACACGCCTATCTGGACGACCGCCGTATGCCGGCCGCCGAAGCCCTGGCCGCCGCCGGTCTGCGCCCGCTCGCCCTCGACGGCCGGGACGCGCTCGCCCTCGTCAACGGCACCTCCGTCACCACCGCCGCCACGGCCCTGGCCCGCGACGGCGTCCGCGCCGCACACCGCGCGCTGGCCGGTCTCACCTGTCTGCTGGCCGACCTCCTCGGCTGCGACCCCGGCTTCCTCGACGAGGATCTGCTGCGCGCCTACGGGCACGCCGGAGCGGTCCACGTCGGCGCACGCATGCGGCACACCCTCACCGGTGTCACGCCGTCCGGCACCCGGCCCCTTCAGGAGCCGTACAGCATCCGCTGTGCCCCGCAGCTGCTCGGCGCCGCGGAGGACGCCCTGCGGTACGTCGACGGCGTGGTCGCCGCGGATCTCGGCGGCGTCAGTGACAACCCGCTGTTCTTCCCCGCCGACCGGGGGACGGGGAAGAACAACGGGGCGGACGCGGGGACGGACGGGGTCGCGGACACAGGACAGGTCGCCGGGCCGGGAGAAGGCGCCGGGCCGGGAAAGGTGGTGCACGGCGGGAACTTCTTCGGGCAGCCCGCCGCCTTCGCCGCCGACCTGCTGGCCTCCGTCACCGCCCAGCTGGGCAACCTGGCCGAGCGCCAGCTCGACCTGCTGGTGGATCCGGCGCGCAACGGAGGGCTGCCGCCGATGCTCGCCACCGCACCCGGGCAGCAGCACGGACTGCAGGGCGTGCAGCTGGCCACCACCTCGCTCGTCGCCGAGATCCGCCGCGCCGCGACACCGGCCGGGATGCAGAGCCTGCCGACCAACCTCCACAACCAGGACGTCGTCCCGTTCGGCACCCAGGCCGCCCTGCGCTCCTACGACATGGCGGAACTGCTCGGCCTGCTGTGCGGGTCGCTCGCCGTCGGTCTGCGCCAGGCCGTGCACGTCGGGGCACGCCGACCCACCGCACCCGGGTGCGGCAGACTGCTCGACGCCCTCGTCGAGACGGTTCCCCCGGTCGAGCGGGACCGGCCGCTGGACGCCGACGTCCGGGCCGCGGCCCGTCTGCTCCTCACGACCGACCTGCCGTGACCGCGGGCGCCGGATCAGGGACGCCCGACAAGGCGCACTCCGGCAGCCGGATGGTGAACCGCGCGCCGCGCCCCGGGCGGCCGGTGGCGACCACCGTGCCGCCGTGATGGGCGATGACCTCCCGCAGCAGCGCGAGTCCCAGACCGTACCGGCCGCCCGCGTCACCCCGGTGGAACCTCTCGAACAGCCGCTCCGCCTCGGCGGGATCGAAGCCGGACCCGGTGTCCGTCACGGTCAGTTCGACCGTCCCGTCCGCGTGCGCGAGATCCACCTCGATCCGCCCGCCCGCCGGGGTGTGTCCGATGGCGTTCACCAGCAGCTCGCCGACCGCGCGGCGCAGTGCGGACTCGATGCCGTCGACGCACAGCGGGTACGACGGACCGTTCACGACGACGGTGAGGCCGCTGTCGCGCGTGCGGTCCGACTCCTCGGCGACCACCGCCCTGGCCAGCGTGACCAGTTCGACATGGCGGTGTTCCGACCGCCGCGCCGGGTCCGCCGCAAGGCTCGCTGACAGCAGCAGGTCGTCCAGTACCTCACCGAGGCGGCCGACCGAACCGACCAGCCTGGCCAGTCCGTCCCGGTGCCGGGCCGGCAGGTCGTCGGCGACGGCCTGCCGTGCCAGCACCTGGGCCCGCGTGTACACCTGGGTGATCGGGGTGCGCAGTTCGTGGCTGGCGTCCGCGACGAACCGGCGCTGCCGGGTGAGGGCTTCCGCCAGCGGGGCCACCGCCCGGCGCCCCAGGACGGCACCGGTCGCGGTCGCGGCGAGCAGTCCCGCGACCTCGGCGACGCCCAGCGCCGACCACAGATACCTTCGGTCGGCGAGCTGGAACCGCATGTCGAACACCGCCTGCACCAGTTCGCCGTCCGCCCTGACCTGCGTGCGCACCAGGTAGACCGTGTTGTTGCGCCGTACGGTGCGTTCCACGGCCTTCTGGGTCCGCAGCGCCCGGTCCATGTCGGCGCGTACCGGGAAGCCGTCCGGGCTGTTCGCGAGCGGGGTCGCCCCCGGCGCGTACAGCCAGGTGCAGACCGGTGGACTCGACAGGTCGCCACGTGACGCGCCGTAGCGCAGTTCCCGCCGTACCTGCTCGTCCTGCGCGTGGGTCATGACCGTGTGGGCCACGCCGCCGACGAGCGTGATCAGCAGGGTGATGGTGGCGCCGGTGATCACGGAGATCCGCAGGCGGGCCCGGCGCACCGCCGCCCATTCCGCGTACGCCGACGCCCTCACAGCGTCCCCAGGCGGTAGCCCAGGCCGCGGACCGTGCGCACCACCTGCCTGCCGAGTTTGCGGCGCAGGTAGTAGACGTAGGTGTCGACGATGGAGGACGCGGGCGTCTCGTGGAAGACGGCCCGGCGCAGTTCCGTCCGCGAGTACACGGTTTCGGGGCGGGAGGCCAGCACCCACAGCAGCTCGAACTCCCGGGCGGCGAGGGCGATCCGCTCGCCGTCGGCCAGTTCCACCTCGCGCCGGCTGACGTACAGGTGTCCCGAGCCGATCCTCAGCACGTCGGCCACATCGAGTGCCCGTCGGCACAGAGCCCGTAATCGGGCGCTGAACTCGTCCAGCTCGAAGGGCTTGACCAGGTAGTCGTCAGCACCTGCGTCCAGACCGTCGACCCGGTCGTGCACCGCGCCCATCGCGGTCAGCAGCATGACCGGCGTCCGGACCGCACGCGAGCGCAGCCGGCCCAGCAGGTCGAGGCCGTCGAGCACGGGCAGGCGCCGGTCGACGACGAGCACGTCGTACTGCCGGGCGAGGCCGAGGTGCAGGCCGCGCTGTCCGTCCGTCGCGACGTCGACCGCGTATCCCTCGTCCCGCAACACCTCGGAGAGCATCGTGCCCAGCTCCTGGTCGTCCTCGACCAGGAGCAACCGCCAAGGGTCTTGCACACGAGCTTGTGCCACCGTTCCATTCCCCCTCGCCCCGGTGCCCGTCAACGCCCGTGCGTGACACGCGAGTTCCGTGTACGGGAAGGCGCGGCCGAACGAGGATTCGATCGGCTCGATCAAGCTAGCGCGTGCCCTCCCGGAAGGCGCTCGGGAGAAAGTGGTGGGTTCCGTCTTCTGTTCACACCCGCTCCGGAGGCGTTCGCCGGCTCCCCCGTCCGGCGGCCCGGCGACGTACCGGCTCGTCACAGGAATCTCAGCCGGAACCTCGTCCGTTCACAGCACGGACCCAGACAGGAGGAGCAGGCTGCACCCACATCAGTGGTCACCTCAGGAAGGCATCTCGTGGGCGTCTCGCACCTGTCCGACGGGCCGGGGACATGGTCCCGGCGGGGCGTTCTCGCCGCGCTCGGAGCCGTACCGGCCGCCGTACTGACGGGCTACGGCTCGCGGGCCGACGCCTCGGAAGCAGCCTCGGACGCCACCGCCACCCCCGCCACCCCCGCCACCCCCGCCACTGCCGTGACGGCACAGTCCGCCGCCAGGACCGCCGCGAACACCTTCGCCGGACGGTTCACACCCGAGGCGGGGTCCACCTCCGGCGTCGGGATGCCGGTGTCCGTCACCTTCACGCACGCCGTGACGGACCGCGCCGCCGTCGAGAAGGCGATCACGGTGACCGCGGACCCGCAGGTGGAGGTCGTGGGGCACTGGTTCGGCGACACCCGGCTCGACTTCCGGCCCGAGGAGTACTGGGCGGCGGGCACGAAGATCACCCTCGCCCTGCGGCTCAAGGACGTCGAGGGCGCGTCCGGTGTCTACGGCACCCAGTCCAAGGACGTCACCTTCCGCATCGGCCGCGAGCAGATCAGTACGGTCGACCTGGCGGCGAAGACGATGACGGTACGGCGGGACGGGCGGACCCTCGCCACGTATCCCGTGTCGGGCGGGGACGCCGAGCACACCACCTGGTCCGGGATCATGGTGATCAGCGAGCGGTTCGAGAGGACGCGGATGGAGTCGTCGACGGTCGGGCTCGGCGACGAGTACGACATCGGCGACGTGCCGCACGCACAGCGGCTGACGACCTCGGGCACGTTCATCCACGGCAACTACTGGGCGGCCTCGTCGGTCTTCGGCGGCGGCAACACCACGCACGGCTGCATCGGGCTGCGCGACGCCAAGGGCGGGGGTGACACCTCGAAGCCCGGCTACGCGTTCTACAAGAGCTCCATGCTCGGAGACGTGGTCGTGGTGGAGAACTCGGGCGAGGACACGGTGGATCCGGCGAACGGCCTCAACGGCTGGAACATGTCGTGGGCCGACTGGCGTGCTGGAAGCGCTTTCTGACGTCCCGTCCGATCCGCCCCTTCTTCACGGAGTGAACTCCCCGGCCCGCCGAGGGCAATCTCTGCTTTACCTCTTGACGACCGGAGTGCCGAAGAGCACATTGGCCGCGCAGCTGTGATGAGAGCGCTCTCAAAGCTCTCGAAAACACCCCGCGCACCCCCACTCCGTACCTAAGAGGCACCCATGAGCAGAACTTCCGGCACACCCGCAAGACCCGGTCGAATACGGCGCTCGGTCATCGCGCTCGTCGGCGTGCTGAGCCTGGCGGCGGCCGGGGCCTCGGCGGCTCAGGCGGACGCGCCCGCGCCGCCCAGCGGCTGGACCCAGGTCTTCGTCGACGACTTCAACGGCACGGCCGGCACCGGCGTCAACACCTCGAACTGGCAGTACGCGACCGGTCACGGCTACCCGGGCGGCCCCACCAACTGGGGCACCGGCGAGATCGAGAACATGACGTCCAGCACCAACAACGTGGCACTGGACGGCGCCGGGAACCTCCGGATCACCCCGCGGCGCGACGCCTCGGGCAACTGGACCTCGGGCCGCATCGAGACCAACCGCACCGACTTCCAGCCGCCCGCCGGGGGCAAGCTGCGGGTCCAGTCCCGTATCCAGATGCCCAATGTCACGGGCACGCCCGCCCGCGGGTACTGGCCGGCGTTCTGGATGCTGGGCGCGCCCTACCGCGGCAACTACCAGAACTGGCCGGCCGTCGGTGAGCTGGACATCATGGAGAACGTCCAGGGCCTCAACACCGTGTGGTCCACGATGCACTGCGGCACCAACCCGGGCGGCCCGTGCAACGAGACGACCGGCATCGGCGGCTCGATCGCCTGTCCCGGCACGACCTGCCAGGCAGGCTTCCACACGTACGGCCTGGAGTGGGACCGCTCGACGAGCGTGGAGGAGATCCGCTTCTACGTCGACGGCGTCAACTACCACACCGTACGGGCCAACCAGGTCGACGCGACGACCTGGGCGAACGCCACGAACCACGGGTACTTCATCATCCTGAACGTGGCGATGGGCGGCGGCTTCGTGGACGCCTTCGGCGGTGGCCCGGACGGTGCCACGGTGCCGGGCAACCCGATGGTCGTGGACTACGTGCAGGTGCTCACGTCGGGCGGCGGCACCACCCCTCCGCCGACCGGCAACCGTGACGCGTACAGCGCGATCCAGGCCGAGTCGTTCGACGGCCAGAGCGGCACGATCACCGAGACCACCACCGACTCGGGCGGCGGCCAGAACATCGGCGCGCTCGCCAACGGCGACTGGGTGCAGTACAAGGGCGTCAACTTCGGCTCCACGGCGGCCAAGCAGTTCGTCGCCCGGGTCGCGAGCGGCGCGGGCAACGCCGTCAGCGGTCTGGTCGAGGTCCGCCTCGACAGCCGTACGAGCACACCCATAGGCAGCTTCGCGCTGGCCAACACCGGTGGCTGGCAGACCTGGCGGACCGTACCCGCGAACATCAGCAACGTCACCGGCACGCACGACGTCTATCTGACCTTCACGAGCGGCCAGCCGGCGGACTTCGTGAACGTGAACTGGTTCAACTTCGGTCACTGAGGCCGTAGTCACGACAGTCAGGTACCTGTGGAGGGGCCGCCCGGCCGGGCCGCCCCTCCACAGGCGTCTCCGCGCAGCCACGGGGTCTCAGCGCAGCTCCGCCCGGAACGCCACCGGTGTCGTGGCCGTGTGCTGGGTGAAGAACTTGGAGAAGTTGGCCGCGTCCGGGAAGCCCACGACGGCGCCGATGCGGCCGATCGGCATGTCCGTGTGGGCCAGCAGGCGCTTGGCCTCCAGGACGACCCGTTTGTCGATGAAGCCCTTGGGGGTCTCGCCGGTCGCGGCGCGGACCGCGCGGACGAGGGTGCGCCGGGAGTAGCCGAGGGCGTCGGCGTACGCGCTGACGCTGTGGTTGGTGACGAAGCCCTTCTCGACGGCCTCCCGGAAGCGGGTGAAGGTGCTGTCGGCCTGCGCGTGGGCCGCGTCGGCGGCGCCGGCCGCCAGATGGGCCAGCCGCAGCAGGAACGCGGTCAGGGTGTGCCGCAGCACAGCGGTGTGCAGGCTGAGCGGCAGGGTGCCCGTGTCGACGTACTCGCGTTCCAGCTGGGCGAGGGAGTTCTCCAGTGCGGTGAGCTGGGCCGCGTCGGGGCGCAGCAGCGGGGGCAGGTCGTAGCGGTAGAGGCCGGTCGCCTCGACGGTGGCGCGGGGCAGGAAGCCCGGCTGCATGATCAGGGCGGTGCCGCGGTAGTCCGCCGCCGAGGAGAAGCGGTGCACCTGACCGGGCCTGATCCACAGGATCTCGCCGTCCCCGGCCTCGTACTCGTCGAAGTCGATCATGTGCCGGACGGGACCGCCCCGGAAGAGCAGGACCACGTGGAAGTCGATGCGGTGGACGCGCTCGATCTGTTCACCCGAATGCCAGCTGCGGCCTGCTTCCATCGGGCCCACCTGCATGCCCACGCCGAGGACGCTGAGGTCGACGGGGAAGGGAAAGGTCTTGATCCCGGTCCGTCCGTCGTCATGTCCGCTCTCACGTCCACCCTCGTGCTCGCCTCCGTACCCGCCTTCGTACCCGCCCTTGAACCCGTCCTCGAATTGAGTGCTTGTGTCCGCCATGTCCTTCTCTTACCGGCTCGGCCCCGTGGTCGTTGTCCCACTTTCACCAAAGGCTGACACAGGGGCACCTTCCCCAGAAAAAGTCTGACTTTTAAGGTTGAAGGCATCAGAGCAGTTATCGGGCTTCCGGTGAGGATTTGTTGAAGATGAGCACGCAGACACCTGACAGCTTGGAGTGGACCGACGTGGACCGGCGAGCCGTCGACACGGCCCGTCTACTGGCGGCCGACGCCGTGCAGAAGGTCGGCAACGGCCACCCCGGCACCGCGATGAGTCTGGCCCCGGCCGCGTACACCCTCTTTCAGAAGGTGATGCGTCACGACCCCGCCGACCCGGAGTGGACGGGCCGCGACCGCTTCGTCCTCTCCCCCGGCCACACCTCGCTGACGCTCTACACCCAGCTCTTCCTCGCCGGCTACGAGCTGGAGCTGGACGACCTGAAGGCGTTCCGCACCCACGGCTCGAAGACGCCGGGACACCCCGAGTACGGTCACACGGCCGGAGTCGAGACCACCACGGGCCCCCTGGGCCAGGGCCTCGCCAACGCGGTGGGCATGGCGATGGCCGCCCGCTACGAGCGCGGCCTCTTCGACCCGGACGCCCCCGAGGGCGAGTCCCCCTTCGACCACACCATCTGGGGCATCGTCTCCGACGGCGACCTGGAGGAGGGCATCTCCGCCGAGGCGTCCTCCCTCGCCGGCCACCAGAAGCTCGGCAACCTCGTCTTCCTCTACGACGACAACCACATCTCGATCGAGGGCGACACCGCCACGGCCTTCTCCGAGGACGTGCTGAAGCGGTACGAGGCCTACGGCTGGCACGTCCAGCGGATCGAGCCCTCGACGGACGGCGACACGGCCGGCGACATCGACGTACCCGCGCTCTACGAGGCCCTGACCGCCGCCAGGAACGAGACCGGGCGGCCCTCCATCATCGCGATGCGCACGATCATCGCCTGGCCCGCCCCGAACGCGCGCAACACCGAGGCCTCGCACGGCTCGGCGCTCGGCGCCGACGAGATCGCGGCGACCAAGCGCCTCCTGGGCTTCGACCCCGAGCAGTCCTTCGAGGTGTCGGACGAGGTCCTGGACCACGCCCGTCGCGCCCTCGACCGCGGCGCCGAGGCGCATGCCGCCTGGAACAAGCAGCTCGCCGAGTGGCGCACCGCGCGGCCCGAGCACGCGAAGCTCTTCGACCGGATCGTCGCCGGACAGCTGCCCGAGGGCTGGGAGGGCGCGCTGCCGGTGTTCGAGGCCGGCACGTCCGTCGCGACCCGCGCGGCCTCCGGCAAGGTGCTGCAGGCTCTCGGCGGGGTGCTTCCCGAGCTGTGGGGCGGTTCCGCCGACCTCGCGGGCTCGAACAACACCACCATCGACAAGACGTCGTCGTTCCTCCCGGAGGGCAACCCGCTCCCCGAGGCCGACCCGTACGGCCGCACGATCCACTTCGGCATCCGCGAGCACTCGATGGCCGCGGAGATGAACGGCATCGCGCTGCACGGCAACACCCGTGTCTACGGCGGCACCTTCCTGGTGTTCTCCGACTACATGCGCAACGCCGTCCGCCTGTCGGCCCTCATGCAGCTCCCCGTGACGTACGTGTGGACGCACGACTCCATCGGTCTCGGCGAGGACGGCCCCACCCACCAGCCCGTCGAGCACCTGGCCTCGCTGCGCGCCATCCCCGGGCTGAACATCGTGCGCCCGGCCGACGCCAACGAGACCGCGATCGCCTGGGCCGAGATCAGCCGGCGGCACGCGGTGAACCCGGCCCCGCACGGCCTGGCCCTCACCCGTCAGGGTGTACCGACGTACGAGGCCAACACCGACGCGGCCAGGGGCGGCTACGTTCTGCGCGACTCCTCCACCGAGACGCCCGAGGTGATCCTGATCGCGACCGGCTCCGAGGTGCAGCTCGCCGTGGCGGCACGCGAGCAGTTGGAAGCCGAGGGAGTGGGCACCCGGGTGGTGTCGATGCCGTCCGTGGAGTGGTTCGAGGAGCAGTCCGCCGAGTACCGGGAGAGTGTCCTGCCGACAGCCGTGAAGGCCCGCGTGGCGGTCGAGGCGGGCATCGGTCTCACCTGGTACCGGTACGTCGGTGACGCCGGACGCATCGTCTCCCTGGAGCACTTCGGCGCCTCCGCCGACGCCGGCATCCTGTTCGCCGAGTACGGCTTCACGGCCGAGAACGTCGCCGCGTCCGCGCGGGAATCCGTCGCCGCCGCCCGCGGTTGATTCGACTGCACGAAGGAAGATGATCACTGTGACCCAGACAATCACCACCGCTGAACCCCTGAAGGCCCTCTCCGGCGAAGGCGTCTCCATCTGGCTCGACGACCTGTCCCGCAGGCGCATCACCTCGGGCAACCTCGCCGAACTGATCGAGACCCGGCACGTCGTCGGCGTCACCACCAACCCCTCCATCTTCCAGGCCGCGATCGGCTCCGGCGAGGGCTACGAGGAGCAGCTCGCCGACCTCGCCGCCCGCCGCGTCACGGTCGACGAGGCCGTACGGATGATGACCACCGCCGACGTCCGCGCCGCCGCCGACATCCTGCGGCCCGTGCACGACGCGACCGGCGGCCGGGACGGCCGGGTCTCCATCGAGGTCGACCCGCGTCTCGCCCACGACACGAAGGCGACGGTCGCCGAGGCCAAGCAGCTCTTCTGGCTGGTCGACCGCCCGAACGTCATGATCAAGATCCCGGCGACCAAGGCCGGACTGCCCGCGATCACCGAGGTCATCGGCCTCGGCATCAGCGTCAACGTCACGCTGATCTTCTCGCTGGAGCGCTACCGCGAGGTCATGGACGCGTACCTGGCCGGTCTGGAGAAGGCGCAGGCCAAGGGCCTGGACCTGGCCACCATCCATTCCGTCGCCTCCTTCTTCGTCTCGCGCGTCGACAGCGAGATCGACAAGCGGCTGACGCAGGTCGGCACGGACGAGGCCCTCGCGCTCAAGGGCAGGGCCGCGCTGGCCAACGCGCGGCTCGCGTACGAGGCGTACGAGCAGGTCTTCGACTCAGCGCGCTGGCACGCGCTCGGTGGCGCCCGCGCCAACAAGCAGCGTCCGCTGTGGGCCTCGACCGGCGTCAAGGACCCGTCCTACAAGGACACGCTGTACGTCGACGAGCTGGTCGCGCCCGGCACGGTCAACACGATGCCCGAGGGCACGCTGGACGCCACCGCCGACCACGGCGAGATCCGCGGCGACACGGTGAGCGGCGGTTACGTCCAGGCCCGCGCGGACCTGGACGCCGTCGAGAAGCAGGGCATCTCGTACGACGAGGTCGTCGGGCAACTGGAGACCGAGGGCGTCGCGAAGTTCGCGGTGGCCTGGGGCGAGCTGCTGGACGCGGTCACGGTCTCGCTGAACAGCAAGGGAGTTGACGGCGAATGAGCAAGAACTCTCCCGGGGGAACCCCGTCGGAGACGGCGGGCACGGCGGCGGGCGCCTCCGCGTCCGCCGCCGCCCCGGCGGCGAAGACCAAGAAGGCCGCGGCCACGAAGAAGACCGCGGGTGCCAAGAAGAGCGCGGGCGTCAAGAGCGCCGCCGCCGCCACTAAGGCTGCGGGCACCAAGAAGGCCTCGGGCGCGACCAAGGCCGTAGGCGCGCAGAAGACTGCGGGTGCCGCAAAAGCCGTGGGCGCCAAGCGCGCCGCCGGGGCCACGAAGGCTGCGGGCGCGACCAAGGCCGTGGGCGCGCAGAAGACTGCGGGTGCCACGAAGGCCGCAGGCGCCAAGAAGACTTCGGGTGCCTTGAAGACCGCCGGCGCCAAGAAGGTCTCGCCGAGCCGCGTGAAGGCCGGTGCTGTCGCCGCTGCCGCGGACGGGTCGGTGTCGGCCGCGGCGCCGGGCGTCGTGGACACGGCGGCGAACGCCGGCTCCGACGCGACCGGTGCCGAGATCGCGCCGCGCTCGCTCGCCGAGGTGCTGGAGCAGGGCGACGGATGGGTCAATCCCCTCCGTGACCCCCAGGACCGCCGACTGCCGAAGATCGCCGGGCCCTCCGGGCTCGTCATCTTCGGAGTGACCGGCGACCTGTCGCGCAAGAAGCTCATGCCGGCCGTCTACGACCTGGCCAACCGCGGCCTGCTGCCGCCGGGCTTCTCGCTCGTCGGCTTCGCGCGGCGCGACTGGGAGGACGAGGACTTCGCACAGATCGTGCACGACTCGGTCCGCGACCACGCGCGCACCGAGTTCCGCGAGGAGGTCTGGCAGCAGCTCGCCGAGGGCATGCGGTTCATCCCTGGTGACTTCGACGACGACCAGGCGTTCGAGCAACTGCGTGCCGCTGTCGACGAGTTGGACAAGTCCCGGGGTACGAGCGGCAACTACGCCTTCTACCTCTCCGTACCGCCGAAGTTCTTCCCCAAGGTCGTCAAGCAGCTCAAGAAGCACGGTCTCGCCGAGGCGCCCGCGGGTTCCTGGCGGCGCGGGGTGATCGAGAAGCCGTTCGGCCGTGACCTGAAGAGCGCGCGCGAGCTGAACCGTGTGGTGCACGAGGTGTTCGACCCGGAGCAGGTGTTCCGGATCGACCACTACCTCGGTAAGGAGACCGTCCAGAACATCCTGGCGCTCCGCTTCGCCAATCAGATGTACGAGCCCATCTGGAACCGGTCGTACGTGGACCACGTACAGATCACGATGGCCGAGGACATCGGCATCGGAGGCCGTGCGGGCTACTACGACGGCATCGGGTCCGCCCGTGACGTCATCCAGAACCACCTCCTGCAGCTGATGGCGCTCACCGCGATGGAGGAGCCCATCGCCTTCGACGCCGACTCGCTGCTCACCGAGAAGCTCAAGGTCCTCAAGTCCGTGAAGCTGCCGGAGAACCTGGGCGAGCACACGGTCCGCGGGCAGTACGCGACGGGCTGGCAGGGCGGCGAGAAGGTGAGCGGCTACCTGGACGAGGACGGCATCGACCCGGGGTCGACGACCGACACGTACGCGGCCGTCAAGCTGGAGGTCGACAACCGCCGCTGGGCGGGCGTCCCCTTCTACCTGCGCACCGGCAAGCGTCTGGGACGGCGGGTCACCGAGATCGCGGTGGTCTTCCAGCGCGCCCCGCACTCCCCCTTCGACTCCACCGCCACCGAGGAACTCGGGGCGAACGCGATCGTCATCCGCGTCCAGCCGGACGAGGGCATGACGGTGCGCTTCGGATCGAAGGTGCCGGGTACGTCGATGGAGATCCGGGACGTGTCGATGGACTTCGCGTACGGCGAGTCGTTCACGGAGTCCAGCCCGGAGGCGTACGAACGCCTGATCCTGGATGTACTGCTGGGAGACGCCAACCTCTTCCCCCGCCACCAGGAGGTGGAAGAGTCCTGGAAGATCCTCGACCCGATCGAGGGCTACTGGGACACGCACGGCAAACCCGCGCAGTACGCCTCGGGCACCTGGGGTCCCGGGGAAGCCGACGAGATGCTCGCACGAGACGGACGGAGCTGGCGCAGGCCATGAAGATCGACCTGACCGACACCACGGCAAGCAAGATCAACAAGGCCCTCGTGCAGGGTCGCCGCGCCATCGGCACGCCAGCCGTGGGCATGGTCCTGACGATGGTCATCGTGACGGACGAGGAGAACGCGTACGACTCGATCAAGGCGGCCGAGGAGGCCTCGCACGAGCACCCCTCGCGCACCCTGGTCGTCATCAAGCGGCACGCCCGCACCCCACGCGACCGCACGAACTCCCACCTCGACGCCGAGGTACGGGTCGGCGCGGACGCCGGCACCGGCGAGACGGTCATCCTGCGCATGTACGGCGAGGTGTCCGACCACGCCGACTCGGTGGTCCTGCCGCTGCTGCTCCCGGACGCGCCCGTCGTCGTCTGGTGGCCGGTGGACGCGCCGAAGGTCCCGGTCAAGGACCCGCTGGGCGCTCTCGCGCAGCGCCGGATCACGGACATGTACGCCGTGGAGACCCCGCTGGACGCCCTGGAGGCGCGTGCCGCCGCGTACGCGCCGGGCGACACCGACCTGGCCTGGACCCGGCTCACGCCGTGGCGTTCCATGCTGGCCGCCGCCCTCGACCAGGCCCGTACGCGGATCATCACGGCCACCGTCGAGAGCGAGGCCGAGAACCCGAGCGCCGAGCTGCTGGCCCGCTGGCTGGAGGCCCGTCTGCAGGTCTCGGTCGACCGGGTCGTCACCGCGGGGCCCGTGGTCACCGCCGTGAAGCTCGGCACCGAGAACGGCGAGATCGTCATCGACCGCCCCGAGGGCCCCCTGGCGACGCTGTCCCTGCCGGGCCAGCCCTCGCGCACCCTCGCGCTGAAGGTCCGCAGCACCTCCGAGCTGATCGCCGAGGAACTGCGGCGGCTCGACGCGGACGAGATGTACGCCGTCGCCCTGCGCGGGGACGACACCCGGAGGGAGAGCCGTGTCTGACTCACCGAAGCTCACCCGCCGTCCCGAGTGGACCGCTCTGGAGGACCACCGGGCCGGGCCGTTCCTGCACGCGCATCTGCGTGAGCTGTTCGCGACGGACCCGGAGCGCGCCGAGCGCTACACCGTGCGCGTGGGCGACCTGCACGTCGACTACTCGAAGCACCTGATCACCGACGAGACGCTCGCGCTGCTCCAGGAACTCGCCACCGCCACCGATGTGTTCGGGCTGCGCGACGCGATGTTCCGCGGGGAGCGGATCAACGTCACCGAGGACCGGGCGGTCCTGCACACCGCGCTGCGCGCCCCGCGCGACGCGGTCGTGGAGGTCGACGGCGAGAACGTCGTGCCGAAGGTGCACGCCGTGCTCGACCGGATGGCCGGCTTCGCCGAGCAGGTCCGCTCCGGCAAGTGGACCGGCCACACCGGCAGCCGCATCCGCACTGTCGTCAACATCGGCATCGGCGGCTCCGACCTGGGTCCGGCGATGGCGTACGACGCGCTGCGCGCCTTCACCGACCGGGATCTGACGGTCCGGTTCGTGTCGAACGTCGACGGGGCCGACCTGCACGAGGCCGTGCGGGACCTCGACCCGGCCGAGACGCTGTTCATCGTCGCCTCGAAGACCTTCACCACGATCGAGACGATCACCAACGCGACCTCGGCGCGGTCCTGGCTGCTCGCCGGGCTCGGCGGTGAACCGGCGGCCGTGGCGAAGCACTTCGTGGCCCTGTCGACGAACGCGGAGAAGGTCGCCGGCTTCGGCATCGACACGGCGAACATGTTCGAGTTCTGGGACTGGGTCGGCGGGCGGTACTCGTTCGACTCCGCGATCGGCCTTTCGCTGATGATCGCGATCGGTCCGGACCGGTTCCGGGAGCTGCTCGACGGGTTCCACCTCGTCGACGAGCACTTCCGCACCGCGCCCGCCGAGTCCAACGTGCCGCTGCTGCTCGGCCTGTTGGGCGTCTGGTACGGCAACTTCTTCGACGCGCAGTCGCACGCGGTGCTGCCGTACTCGCACTACCTGTCCAAGTTCACGGCGTACCTGCAGCAGCTGGACATGGAGTCCAACGGCAAGTCCGTCGACCGTGACGGGCACCCCGTCGAGTGGCAGACGGGCCCGGTCGTCTGGGGCACGCCCGGCACCAACGGGCAGCACGCGTACTACCAGTTGATCCACCAGGGCACGAAGACGATCCCGGCCGATCTGATCGGTTTCGTCAACCCGGTCGCCGAGCTGGGCGGCGAACTCGCGGCCCAGCACGACCTGTTGATGGCCAACCTCTTCGCCCAGGGTCAGGCGCTGGCCTTCGGCAAGACGCCCGAGGAGGTGCGGGCCGAGGGCGTGACCGAGGAACTGGTGGCGCACAAGACGTTCAGGGGCAACCACCCGACGACCACGATCCTCGCGCGCGAGCTGACCCCCTCGGTCCTCGGCCAGCTGATCGCCCTCTACGAGCACAAGGTGTTCGTGCAGGGCGCGATCTGGCACATCGACTCCTTCGACCAGTGGGGCGTCGAACTCGGCAAGGTCCTCGCCAAGCGCGTCGAGCCCGCACTCACCGAGGGCGCCGACGTCCCCGGCCTCGACTCCTCCACCAGCGCCCTCGTGGCCACGTACCGCACTCTCCGGAAGAAGTGAACTGACATGACTGCGATGCAGCTCGGTCTCATCGGGCTCGGCAAGATGGGCGGCAACATGCGCGAGCGCATCCGCCGCGCGGGCCACACCGTCATCGGCTACGACCGCAACCCGGAGCTCGCCGACGTGAGCAGCCTGGCCGAACTGGTGGGCAAGCTCGAAGGTCCGCGCGTGGTGTGGGTGATGGTTCCCGCCGGTGCCGCGACCCAGGGCATCATCGACGAACTCGGGGACCTCCTTGAGCCGGGTGACGTGGTCGTGGACGGCGGCAACTCGCGCTGGACGGACGACGAGAAGCACTCCGAGGAGCTGGCGGCCAAGGGCATCGGCTTCGT
>NZ_JBHXTO010000086.1:0-41232 GCF_042677425.1 Streptomyces sp. NPDC127119
CGAGCGGGGCGGCCGAGGCAGTCGCACCCCCCCCCCCCCCCCGACCCGCCCCCCAAAAACCAACGGCCGCCGGCGCCTGGGTTGACTTACTCGGGGGGGTCCGGCGCGGGCGTGACCCCGCTGTGGCTGGGGGCCTTCTCGTCCCTTAAACGGAGGTGCGCCTATGACCAGTACGGTCCCCCCACCAGGCACCCGTACAGCCGAAAGCTCCACCCTCCAGGCAGTTCTCCTCGACATGGACGGAACCCTCGTCGACACGGAGGGCTTCTGGTGGGACGCCGAGGTGGAGGTCTTCGCCCAGCTCGGCCACCGGCTGGACGACGCCTGGCGCCACGTGGTGGTCGGCGGCCCCATGACCCGCAGCGCCGGCTTCCTCATCGAAGCCACCGGCGCGACGATCACCCTCTCCGAACTCACCGTGCTGCTGAACGACGGGTTCGAGAACCGCATCGCCCGCTCCCTCCCGCTGATGCCCGGCGCCGCGAGACTCCTGGCAGAGCTGGCCGCGCACGGCATCCCCACCGCCCTGGTCTCGGCCTCGCACCGCCGCATCATCGACCGCGTCCTGCTCTCGCTCGGCGCGCGGAACTTCACCCTGACCGTCGCGGGCGACGAGGTGGAACGCACCAAGCCGTTCCCCGACCCGTATCTGATCGCGGCGGCCGGGCTCGGCGCGGATCCGGCCAGGTGCGCGGTCATCGAGGACACCGCGACGGGTGTGGCGGCCGCCGAGGCGGCGGGCTGCCAGGTCGTGGCCGTACCCTCCGTGGCACCGATCGCCCCGGCTGCCGGAAGGACCGTCGTACGATCCCTCGAACAGGTCGACCTGCCTTTTCTCCGGGGCCTGATGACGGAAAAGCGCTAATCGTTCACCCACGGTGCACGAGTGAATGCGGAAAAACTGCGTGGTCACTGCATCGAGTTAATTCGATCATCGGCCGCGCGCCTCGGATGGCCGAATTCCGGTACTCTCGCACACAGTTGAAGGTGTGACGTTCGCCACTGCCGAGGGGGTCGACAAGAAGCTCCCGGTGTGTGTGGCGAGCCATTGTGAGGGTCATGTGCGCGCCCTTGTGTCCTGATTCGTGGAAACCTGTACGAATCCTTCCACTGTCGGGTTTTCGGTGAGTCCACAGCCGGTCTCGCAGCGTGATGGGAACTCAACTCCGGTACCTGCGAACCGTCCTGCCGGTCCCGACTAATCTCATCGCGAGAACATCGCCGTAACCCCCGTGTACCCGACCGCAACACCCCGGCATGCCGGGCCCGCGGGATCGACAGCTCTGGAGAACTTCGAGCATGAACCGTAAGCCTTTGGTGCTGCCGGCCGCGATCGGTCTGCTCGCCTCTGTCCTCGCCGCGTGCGGCGGTTCCGACAGTGGAGGCGACGGCGGCGACGCAATCGTCGTCGGTACCACCGACCGGTTCACCGCCTCGAAGGAGGCACCGGCCCCGTTCGACCCGGCCTACGCGTACGACGTCGGCGCCTGGAACGTGCTGCGCCAGACGGTCCAGACCCTGATGGCCATGCCCAACGGCGGCGGCGACCCCACTCCGGAGGCCGCCGAGGAGTGCGGATTCACCGACTCCGGCAACGAGCGGTACGCCTGCACGCTGCGCAAGGACCTCAAGTTCTCCAACGGTGACCCCGTCACCGCCGAGGACGTGAAGTTCTCCATCGACCGCGCGCTGCAGATCAAGGCCGACACGGGCGTCTTCGCCCTGCTGTCGACCGTCGACGCCGTCGAGACCAAGGGCGACCGCGAGGTGATCTTCCACCTCAACAGCGCCGACGCCACCTTCCCGTTCAAGCTGTCCACGCCGGTCGCGGGCATCCTGAACCCCAAGGACTACGCCAAGAACAAGCTGCGGGACGGCTTCGACGTCAGCGGCTCGGGCCCGTACAGCCTCAAGGCCGAGACCAAGGGTGACGACGTCACCAAGGTCGTCTTCACCAAGAACCCGTATTACCAGGGGATCTCGGACGTCAAGAACGACAAGGTCGAGCTGCGGTCCTTCGAGGACACGGACTCCATGGGCGCCGCGATCGACAAGGGCGACATCGACATGATGACCCGCACCATGTCGCCCGAGCAGATCAAGAAGCTGCAGAACGCCAAGGACAGCAAGATCGATGTGATCGAGCAGCCCGGCCTCGAGATCCGCTACATCGGCTTCGACGTCGAGAAGCCGTCCCTGGAGGACAAGGCCGTCCGCCAGGCGATCGCCCACATCGTCAACCGCGGCGAACTGACCTCCAAGGTGTACGGCACCGGCGCCGACCCGCTGTACTCCATGGTCCCGGCCACCGTCACCGGCCACGCCAACTCGTTCTTCAACGAGTACGGCGAGCCCGACGTCACCGCGGCCAAGAACCTCCTCGCCGCGGCGAACGTCACCACGCCGGTGAAGTTCACGATGAACTACACGACGGACCACTACGGACCCGCCACCAAGACCGAGTTCGAGACGCTGCAGAAGCAGCTCAACGACACGGGCCTCTTCGACGTGGACATCAAGGGCGAGAAGTGGGACACCTACCGTCCCAAGCAGCGTGAGGGCAAGTTCGCGGCGTACGGCATGGGCTGGTTCCCCGACTTCCCGGACGCGGAGACCTTCCTCACGCCGTTCCTGGACAAGGACAACACCATCGCGTCGCCGTACGTGAACAAGCGCATCCGGGAGAACCTGATCCCGGAGTCCCGCCGCGAGGCCGACCGCCTCAGCGCCTCGAAGAGCATCGAGGAGATCCAGAGCATCGTCGCCAAGGACGTCCCGCTCCTGCCCCTGTGGCAGGGCAAGCAGTACGTCGCCGTACGGGACGACATCACCGGCGCCGAGTACGCGCTCAACTCGTCGGCCACGCTGCAGCTGTGGGAGCTGGGCCGCGGAGTCGGCAGCGACTGACGACCGGCACATGAGAACGGCCGCCCCCTTCCGGAAGGGGGCGGCCGTTCCTGTTGTGCCGCCGGTACCGTTTTCGGCCATCACCGCGGGCCGCGCACGGTCACTGCGCGCCGGGACGCACCAGACCGCTCTCGTACGCGTACACCGCGGCCTGCACCCGGTCCCGCAGCCCCAGCTTGGTCAGGACGTGGCCCACATGCGTCTTGACCGTGGTCTCGCTGACGAACAGATCGGCGGCGATCTCCGCGTTCGACAACCCGCGGGCCACCAGCTTCAACACCTCGACCTCACGCTCGGTCAGCGTGTGCAGGGTGTCCGGCACCGGCTCGTCGCCCGAGGGCAGATGACCCGCGTACTTGTCGAGCAGCCGACGGGTGATGCTCGGTGCCAGCATCGCCTCGCCCGCCGCCACCACCCGGATCGCCTGCACCAACTCGTTGGCCGGGGCGTCCTTCAGCAGGAAACCGCTGGCGCCGGCCCGCAGGGCCTCCACCACGTACTCGTCGAGATCGAAGGTCGTCAGCACCAGCACCTTCGCCGGACCGTCCCGGCCGGGACCGGTGATCTGACGGGTCGCCTCGACCCCGTCCATCCTCGGCATACGGATGTCCATCAGAACCACATCGGGCTGCAGGGCACGAACCTGATCGATCGCCTGGAGACCGTCACCGGCCTCGCCGACGACCGCGATGTCCTGCTCCGCCTCCAGAATCATCCGGAAGCCGGTGCGCAGCAGCGGCTGGTCGTCGACCAGTAGGACGCGGATGGCCACGTGAGTCTCCTTCGCTAGTCCGGCCCCATTCTGCCCTGCGGCGGTCACCCGCCACGCCCTCGGGGCACGCCGGCCGCCCCACGCTCAGACCGCGTCGGACCCGGGAGCACGCACCGCCAGCGGATACGGCGGGGGAGTACCGCCGAATTCCGGACAGACCGCCCGGTGATCGCACCAGCCGCACAGCTTCGTGGGCCGCGGACGCCAGTCACCGGTCTCCGTCGCGAGCCGGATCGCCTCCCACAACGAGTGCAACTTCCGCTCCACACGCTCCAGATCGGCCGGCACCGGGTCGTACGTGAGCACGTCACCACTGCCCAGATAGACCAGCTGGAGACGGCGCGGGACGACCTGTTTCAGCCGCCACACCACCAGGGCGTAGAACTTCATCTGGAACAGGGCGCCCTCCGCGTACTCCGGACGCGGGGCCTTGCCCGTCTTGTAGTCGACGATCCGCACCTCGCCCGAGGGCGCCACGTCCACCCGGTCGATGATGCCCCGCAGCTTCAGACCCGAGTCGAGCTGCGCCTCCACGAACAGCTCGCGCTCCGCAGGCTCCAGACGGGTCGGGTCCTCCAGAGTGAACCAGCGCTCGACCAGCCGCTCCGCCTCACCGAGCCAGCGCGTCAGCTTCTCGCCGGCCGTCTGCTCGTCGGAGTCCGCGAACAACTCGGCCAGCTCCGGCTTCGCCTCCCGCAGCCGGTCCCACTGACCGGGGATCAGCGACTTGGCGCGCGGCGCCGTCCGCTCGGTGGCCGGGGCGTCGAAGAGCCGCTCCAGCACCGCGTGCACCAGCGTCCCGCGCGTCGCCGCCTCACTCGGCTTCTCGGGCAGCTTGTCGATCACCCGGAAGCGGTACAGCAAAGGACACTGCATGAAGTCCCCGGCCCGCGACGGCGACAACGAGGTCGGAGGCGCGGGATCCCGCACCCGCCCGGACGGCCCGCCCGACCCGGTGACGGCGTCCGCGGGCCGGGGCACCACGGCTCCGGCCGGTCCGGCAGGGGAGGCCGCGGGCGACGCGGCCACGACGTCGGACGGCTGGACCGCATCGCCCGCCGGTACGGCTTCGGAGCCGTCCCGCGCGACGCCGTCGGTGCTGGTTTCCATGACGACAGACCTTACGGCTCGCCACTGACACCGCGACACACGGTGACCTGCGTGCCGTGCGCCCGCCCGGGAAACGGAGGGGGTGCCGGGGCCGAACACGCCGCGACGGCCGCATACCATCGACCACAAGACCTCTCGCGTGCATGATCGCGAGCGGGACACGCGTCGAACGAGGGGACATCGTGGACGAGAGCGGCGGGAGCGGGCAGCCGCGTTCCGGCACCGACGAGGCGGACGAGCTCCGCACGGGTCGGCCGCGACCCGGTGACCCGGCGACCACGACGGCCCGGCCGCCCTCCGACCAGCAGCCGCACGACGCCGCCACCCCGGCCGCACCGGAGAAGGCGGCCGACACGGCCCACCCCGGACCGGCCGACGGCCAGGACGGCGAAGAGCGGCCCCCCGCACCGCCCACCGACACGAGTGACTCAGCCGCTCCCGCTCCCGCCCCGTCTCCCACTCCGGCCCCGGCGGACACGCGAACCGACAGCCACACGCCCGAACCGCCGCACCCCACCCACAGGTCCGAGGCGCACACCCCCGCACCGCCCGGCGGCAAGAAGGGCAGGAAGGGCCCCGCCCCCAAGCGGGCCAAGGAACCCGGCGGCGGCCTCCTCATGGGACGCCCCTTCGGCGTACCCGTGTACGTGGCACCCAGCTGGTTCCTCGTCGCCGCACTCATCACCTGGGTCTTCGGCGGCCAGCTCGAACGCGTCCTGCCCGAACTGGGCATGGCCCGCTACCTCGTCTCCCTGTTCTTCGCGGTCGCCTTCTACGCCTCCGTACTCGTCCACGAACTGGCGCACACGGTCGCCGCCCTGCGCTTCAAGCTGCCCGTACGCCGGATCCAGCTGCAGTTCTTCGGCGGCGTCTCCGAGATCGAGAAGGAGTCCGAGACACCCGGACGCGAGTTCGTCCTCGCCTTCGTCGGCCCCCTGCTCTCCCTCGTCCTCGGCGGCGTCTTCTACCTCGCCCTCCAGACCGTCGAACCCGGCACCGTCCCCGGCGTCCTGCTGGGCGGCCTGATGATCTCCAACCTGATCGTCGCCGCGTTCAACCTCCTCCCCGGCCTGCCCCTCGACGGCGGCCGCATGCTCCGGGCCGTCGTCTGGAAGATCACCGGCAAACCCATGAGCGGCACCATCGCCGCCGCCTGGGTCGGCCGCGCCCTCGCGATCTCCGTACTCATCGGACTGCCCCTGCTCACCCACTCCGGCGGCCTCGGCACCGAAGCCCAGGACATCGGCGGCATGGACACCGTCATGGACGCCCTGCTCGCCGCGATCCTCGCCGGAATCATCTGGACCGGCGCCGGAAACAGCCTCCGCGTCGCCCGACTGCGTGAACACCTGCCCGAGCTGAGGGCCCGCGCCCTCACCCGGCGCGCGGTCCCCGTCGAGACCCACACCCCGCTCTCCGAAGCACTGCGCCGCGCCAACGAGGCCGGCGCACGCGCCCTGGTCGTCGTGGACGCCGACGGCGACCCCCTCTCCCTCGTCCGCGAGGCCGCCATCGTCGGCGTACCGGAACACCGCCGCCCCTGGGTCGCCGTCAGCGGACTCGCCCAGGACCTCACCGACGGCATGCGCGTCTCCGCCGAACTCGCCGGCGAGGACCTCCTGGAAGCCCTGCGCGCCACCCCGGCCACCGAATACCTCGTGGTCGAGGACTCCGGAGAGATCTACGGAGTCCTCTCGGCGGCGGACGTGGAGAAGGCCTTCGTCAAAGCCATGGCCCGCCCCAGCTGAGCGCCCGCAGGGGCGCGGGGAACCGCGCGCTCAGCCACGAAGCACCCGCAGCGAGCCACGCACCCGAGCACACCCGGACAGTGGTCGGACCCCGCCCCGGAGGCGGGTAGGCTGGCGCACATGTCCGAACCGACCGGTGCCGCCCGCCGACGCGGGCCCTTCAAGGTCGGGGACCAGGTACAGCTGACCGACCCCAAGGGCCGCCACTACACGTTCACGCTCGAAGCAGGGAAGAACTTCCACACCCACAAGGGTTCCTTCCCGCACGACGAGCTGATCGGCGCACCCGAGGGCAGCGTTGTCCGCACCACGGGGAACGTCGCCTATCTGGCGCTGCGCCCCCTGCTCCCCGACTACGTCCTGTCCATGCCCCGCGGCGCCGCCGTGGTCTACCCCAAGGACGCGGGGCAGATCCTGGCCTTCGCCGACATCTTCCCCGGCGTACGCGTCGTGGAAGCCGGCGTGGGCTCCGGCTCGCTCAGCACGTTCCTGCTCCGCGCCGTCGGCGACCAGGGCATGCTCCACTCGTACGAGCGCCGCGAGGACTTCGCCGAGATCGCCCAGCAGAACGTGGAGCGCTACTTCGGCGGCCCCCACCCCGCCTGGCAGCTCACCGTCGGCGACCTCCAGGACAACCTCTCGGACACCGAGGTCGACCGTGTCGTCCTCGACATGCTCGCCCCCTGGGAGTGCCTGGAAGCCGTCTCCAAGGCACTCGTCCCTGGCGGCATCGTCTGCTGCTACGTCGCGACCACCACCCAGCTCGCCCGGACCGTCGAGTCCATCCGCGAGATCGGCTGCTTCAACGAGCCGAGCGCCTGGGAGTCCATGGTCCGCAACTGGCACATCGAGGGCCTGGCCGTCCGCCCCGACCACCGGATGATCGGCCACACCGGCTTCCTGCTCACAGCCCGCCGCCTCGCGGACGGCGTCGAACCGCCCATGCGCCGCCGACGTCCCTCCAAGGGCGCCTACGGCGACGACTACACCGGCCCCAACGCCGACGGCGGAGCCCCCGGCCGCTGACGCGGCCCCGTACCGCACACAACGCGCAAGCACCGTGGCCGAGTTCCCGAGGACCCCTCGGAACTCGGCCACAGCGCATTTCCCTTGACGTTCCGCCAGTACCGTCCACCCCACCGTTCCCTCGCGGTGTGACGTGTGGCACCATTCTGGCCACCCCACCGGCACAGCCCTCACAGGAGACACTTCCTAGTGCAGCACTCCGCCGTCCCGGAACTGGCCCACACCCACACCCGCCCGATCCACTGGGTCGCCACGGCGGCAGCGCTCGCCGCGGTCGTCGCGGCCTCCGGCTTCCTCCAGCCCGACAAGGCCACGGCCGCCCAGCACGGCATCGAGGCCAAGGGCGCCCCCGCGGCCGCGACGCCCCCCGACCCCGCCCACGCCGACTACCCCCTGGACTGCGGCCCCGCGAAGGTCCTCGTCCAGAAGAAGGCCTCCGGCGACCTCGACGGCGACGGCCTCCCCGAGACGGTCGCCGTCGTCCGCTGCGACGCGGGATCCGGCACCCCGCCCAGCGGCGTCTACGTCCTCACCAAGACCGAGGGCACCCCGAAAGCCAGAGTCGTCGCCACCCTCGTGGACCCCGAGGAGCGACTCTCGGTCAAGGACTTCGCCCTCAGCGACGCCACCATCACCGCGACCCTGCTCGGCTACTCCTCGCCCGAGGTACCCAGTTGCTGCCCCGACGTGAACGAGAGCGCCAAGTGGCAGTGGAAGAACGGCGCCTTCGTACGCTCGACACCACCGGCGGCCCGCAGTATGTGAGACCGGGACACCGCAGCGGTTGAGCCCACGCATGTGAGAAGAAAGACAACCAGGAGGAACCGGGCACCCGCGTCACGCGAGGTGCCCGCACACTCACTCCGCGTCGGGGCCGTAGACCTCGACGCTGTCCGACACACGGCGTACATGGATGCAGTCGCCCGGACACTCCTTCGCGGAGTCGGCGACGTCACGCAGAAGCGTCAGCGGTACGGGGGTTGTCGCACCCGGGGTCTGCAGAAGCTCGTCACCCGGGCTCTTCACATAGGCCAGCCCGTCGATGTCCAGTTCGAACACCTCGGGCGCGTACTGGACGCAGATCCCGTCGCCGGTGCACAGATCCTGGTCGATCCAGACCTCAAGCGCCTCGCCGTCGACTCCGGCCTCCTGCTGCACGGTCATTTCTCCTGCCGTTTCCTGCGCAGAGCGGCCCGAAGACGGGGAATCGCGCCAGCTCTGACGGGTGTTGAACACTTCGACCCTACCTCCGTCGGCTTCCCGGGCATGTTCGGTGGGTATTCCACTGGCGTGAGGGAGAGCGCAAGGGTGAAGATCGGACACACCCCGACAGTCTTTTGATCTAGGGGTTTCAATCGACACCCACCCAGGTAGGGTCTGGAAGCGTCCAGCTCCCCTTGGAGGAGGTGAGGACCGTGGCAGCCCACGACGACGACATGAACCGCGGCATCCGCCCGGGACGAGGGTCCGACGACCCGTCCGGGCAGATTGCCTACCTTGAGCAGGAGATCGCCGTCCTGCGACGCAAGCTCGCCGACTCTCCGCGACACACGAGGATTCTCGAAGAGCGGATCGTCGAGCTGCAGACCAACCTGGCCGGCGTGTCCGCGCAGAACGAGCGGCTGGCCAACACCCTCCGAGAGGCCCGCGACCAGATCGTGGCACTCAAGGAGGAAGTCGACCGGCTCGCACAGCCGCCGGCCGGCTTCGGAGTCTTCCTCGCAGCGAACGAGGACGGCACCGCCGACATCTTCACCGGAGGCCGCAAACTCCGGGTGAACGTCAGCCCCAGCGTCGAACTCGAAGAGCTCCGACGCGGCCAGGAACTGATGCTCAACGAAGCTCTCAACGTGGTCGAGGCCATGGAGTACGAGAGCGTCGGCGACATCGTCACCCTCAAGGAGATCCTTGAGGACGGCGAGCGCGCCCTCGTACAGGGCCACACCGACGAGGAACGGGTGGTACGGCTCGCCGAACCACTCCTGGACGTAGTCATCCGTCCGGGCGACGCCCTCCTCCTCGAACCACGCTCCGGCTACGTCTACGAGGTCGTGCCCAAGAGCGAGGTCGAAGAACTCGTCCTCGAAGAGGTCCCCGACATCGGCTACGAGCAGATCGGCGGTCTGGGCGGCCAGATCGAAATGATCCGCGACGCGGTCGAGCTCCCCTACCTCTACCCCGACCTGTTCAAGGAGCACGAACTGCGCCCACCCAAGGGCGTACTCCTCTACGGGCCCCCCGGATGCGGCAAGACACTCATCGCCAAGGCCGTCGCCAACTCACTGGCCAAAAAGGTCGCGGAAGTGACCGGCCAGGCCACCGGCAAGAGCTTCTTCCTCAACATCAAGGGCCCCGAACTCCTCAACAAGTACGTCGGCGAGACCGAGCGGCAGATCCGCCTCGTCTTCCAGCGCGCCCGTGAAAAGGCCAGCGAGGGCACCCCCGTCATCGTCTTCTTCGACGAGATGGAATCCCTCTTCCGCACCCGCGGATCCGGCGTCAGCTCGGACGTGGAGAACACCATCGTCCCCCAGCTGCTCGCCGAGATCGACGGCGTGGAAGGCCTGCAGAACGTCGTGGTCATCGGCGCCTCCAACCGCGAGGACATGATCGACCCCGCCATCCTGCGCCCCGGCCGCCTCGACGTGAAGATCAAGATCGAGCGTCCGGACGCCGAAGCGGCCAAGGACATCTTCGCCAAGTACCTCACCGAGCGCCTCCCGCTGCACCCCGACGACGTCGGAGAGCACGGAGGCAGCAAGAGCACCACCGTCCAGAGCATGATCCAGACCGCCGTCGAGCACATGTACACCGAGTCCGAGGAAAACCGCTTCCTCGAAGTCACGTACGCCAACGGCGACAAGGAAGTCCTCTACTTCAAGGACTTCAACTCCGGCGCCATGATCGAGAACATCGTCGGCCGCGCCAAGAAGATGGCGATCAAGGACTTCCTCGAACACACCCAGAAGGGCCTGCGGGTCTCCCACCTGCTCCAGGCCTGCGTGGACGAGTTCAAGGAGAACGAGGACCTGCCGAACACCACCAACCCGGACGACTGGGCCCGCATCTCCGGAAAGAAGGGCGAACGGATCGTTTACATCCGGACACTCATCACCGGAAAGCAGGGCGCGGACACCGGACGCTCCATCGACACGGTGGCGAACACCGGTCAGTACCTGTAAAAGACAGGGTGGCTGCGGGTGCCCTCACCGGGTACCCGCAGCCAACTGTTTTCCAGGGCACAGCTGGAGCTGAGCAATGACGCAAATGATCTCCCCACCAGTGCAAAGGCGCTCTAGGCTCTTCGGTACCGCCGAGTCGCGCAGTGCGGGGACGGGCACCGCACACGCACCGGAGCGCCAGCGGTACTTGAGCGGCGTCCCCGACCGAGGACGCCGCCGGGCAAGGAGGGCCGCATGACCGTACGGCGAGTAATGGGCATCGAGACGGAGTACGGGATCTCCGTCCCCGGCCACCCCAACGCCAATGCCATGCTCACCTCGTCCCAGATCGTCAACGCCTACGCGGCGGCGATGCACCGGGCCCGGCGGGCCCGCTGGGACTTCGAGGAGGAGAACCCGCTGCGGGACGCGCGGGGCTTCGACCTCGCCCGCGAAGCCGCCGACTCCAGTCAGCTCACCGACGAGGACATCGGCCTCGCCAATGTCATCCTCACCAACGGGGCACGGCTGTACGTCGACCACGCACACCCCGAATACAGCTCCCCCGAAGTGACCAACCCACTGGACGCCGTCCTGTGGGACAAGGCCGGCGAACGCATCATGGCGGAGGCCGCCGAGCGCGCCGCCCAGCTCCCCGGCGCCCAGCCGATCCACCTCTACAAGAACAACACCGACAACAAGGGCGCCTCCTACGGCACGCACGAGAACTACCTGATGAAGCGGGAGACCCCCTTCTCGGACATCGTGCGCCACCTCACGCCGTTCTTCGTCTCCCGCCAGGTCGTCACCGGAGCGGGCCGCGTCGGCATCGGTCAGGACGGACACGAACACGGCTTCCAGCTCAGCCAGCGCGCCGACTACTTCGAGGTCGAGGTGGGCCTCGAAACCACCCTCAAGCGCCCCATCATCAACACCCGCGACGAGCCGCACGCGGACGCCGAGAAATACCGCCGCCTGCACGTGATCATCGGTGACGCGAACCTCTCCGAGATCTCGACCTACCTCAAGCTCGGCACCACCGCCCTCGTCCTGTCCATGATCGAGGACGGCTTCATCGCCGTGGACCTCGCCGTCGACCAGCCCGTGCGCACCCTGCACCAGGTCTCGCACGACCCCACCCTCAAGCGACTGATCACCCTCCGCAGCGGCCGGACACTCACCGCGGTCCAGCTCCAGATGGAGTACTTCGAACTGGCGCGCAAGTACGTCGAGGAACGCTACGGGGCCGACGCGGACGAGCAGACCAAGGACGTGCTGACCCGCTGGGAGGACGTCCTGGGCCGGCTGGAGACCGACCCGATGAGCCTGTCGGGCGAGCTGGACTGGGTGGCCAAGCGGGAACTCATGGAGGGCTACCGGCGCCGTGACGACCTCGACTGGGACGCCGCCCGGCTGCACCTGGTCGACCTCCAGTACGCCGACGTACGGCCCGACAAGGGCCTCTACAACCGCCTGGTGGCCCGCGGCCGCATCAAGCGGCTGCTGGACGAGACGGGCGTCGAGCGGGCCGAGACGAAGCCGCCGGAGGACACCCGCGCGTACTTCCGCGGGCGCTGCCTCGAACAGTACGCGGACGACGTCGCGGCGGCCTCCTGGGACTCGGTGATCTTCGATCTGCCGGGCCGGGACTCGCTCCAGCGCGTTCCAACCCTGGAGCCGCTTCGCGGAACGCGTAATCACGTGAAAGAGCTCCTCGACCGCTGTCGGACGGCAGAAGACCTGGTCAAGGTCCTGTCGGGCAACTGAAACGACCACCGGGCCGATCCGGCCCGACAGGGTGGAAAAGCCCCAGTCCGGGAATCATCGAGGTGGTTCCCGGACGTTGTGGCAACTGTGGGGCCGATGTCGGACCCTGCTTGTAGGGTCTGATCAAGAACGTCGAAACCGAGCGGGGTGAGGGTTATGGCGACCAAGGACACCGGCGGCGGACAGCAGAAGGCGACGCGCGAGACCGAGCAGGTCGAGGAAGCGCCCGAGGCACAGGCATCGGAGGACCTCAAGGAGCGCCAGGAAAAGCTGAGCGACGACGTCGACTCGGTCCTGGACGAGATTGATGATGTCCTAGAGGAGAACGCAGAGGATTTCGTTCGCTCCTTCGTGCAAAAAGGCGGCCAGTAGGTCACTTGACCTTCGAAACGAAGGCTTGCGGCCAACGGGGGATTCGAGTGCAAGAACAGCAAGGTGCGAAGAGTTGTCCGCGGTGCAAGGAAGTAAAGCCGCGGGCGGCCTTCGCAAGTAACAAGGCGATGCGTGATGGGCTTCAGGTCTATTGCCGAGAATGCGCGGCGGCGTACCACCAGGCACGGCAGGTAGCCAAGGGTCGTAACGTTCGACCGCGAGTGGATGTACCCGCTGGTCACAAATACTGCCGTACGTGCCACAAGACCAAACCGCACAGTGAGTGGACGCGAAACAGCAGCGCTTCGGATGGTTTGGCGACGCTCTGTAAGGCGACGAAAGGGCGCGCAGGCCACCTGAAGCGCCAGTACGGCATGACCGAAGCCGAGCGTGACGAGATGGTTGCCTCGCAGATGGGGCTCTGCGTGATCTGCCTGAAAGCTCCGGCTGTTCATGTGGATCACTGCCATGAGACGGGTAGGGTCCGAGGCGTACTGTGCTTCAACTGCAATTCGGCCATCGGCAAGTTGGGAGATGATCCCGACGCAGTTCGTCGGGCTGCCGCCTACTTGGAGGGATCCTCGTGGAAGCCAACACTCGTAGCACCGGGCGTCTACCAGCTGCCTTCCTGACGCCCGGGTCGTCGTCCTTCATGGACTTCCTGTCCGACCATCAGCCGGAGATGCTCCCGGGCAAGCGGCAGTTGCCGCCCACGCAGGGAGTCATCGAGGCCCCGCACGGCACGACCATCGTCGCCGTCACCTTCGCCGGTGGTGTCGTCCTCGCCGGCGACCGGCGGGCCACGATGGGCAATGTCATCGCGCAGCGGGACATCGAGAAGGTGTTCCCGGCGGACGAGTACTCGGCCGTCGGTATCGCCGGTACGGCAGGCCTGGCCGTCGAGATGGTGAAGCTGTTCCAGCTCGAGCTGGAGCACTTCGAGAAGGTGGAGGGCACCACGCTCTCCCTGGAGGGCAAGGCGAACCGCCTGTCCACGATGATCCGTTCGAACCTCGGTATGGCCATGCAGGGCCTCGCCGTGGTCCCGCTCTTCGCCGGGTTCGACGTCGACCGCGACAAGGGCCGCATCTTCTCCTACGACGTGACGGGCGGCCGTTCCGAGGAGCACGGCTTCGCGGCCACGGGCTCCGGTTCGCTCTTCGCGCGCGGTGCCATGAAGAAGCTGTACCACAAGGATCTGACGGAGGAGCAGGCCACGACGCTCGTCGTACAGGCGCTGTACGACGCGGCCGACGACGACTCGGCGACCGGTGGTCCCGATGTCGCCCGCCGGATCTACCCGATCGTCACCGTGATCACCGAGGACGGCTTCCGCCGGCTGACGGACGAGGAGTCCTCCGAAATCGCTCGCGCGATCATCGAGCGGCGCCTGGAGCAGCCCGACGGTCCGCGCGCCGCGCTGCTCTAGCAGCGGCCCGTTTTCCAGGTGATCCAGTGACTTCCACAGAAAGGGACGGATAGCCGGTGTCGACGCCGTTCTATGTATCACCCCAGCAGGCCATGGCCGACCGGGCGGAATACGCCCGCAAGGGCATCGCCCGTGGTCGCAGCCTCGTTGTGCTGCAGTTCGCCGACGGCATCGTGTTCGTCGGCGAGAACCCGTCCCGTGCGCTGCACAAGTTCAGCGAGATCTATGACCGGATCGGCTTCGCGGCCGCCGGCAAGTACAACGAGTACGAGAATCTGCGGATCGGCGGTGTGCGCTATGCCGATCTGCGGGGTTACACGTACGACCGTGACGATGTGACCGCCCGTGGTCTCGCCAACGTCTATGCCCAGACGCTGGGCACGATCTTCTCGTCGGCGGCGGAGAAGCCGTACGAGGTGGAGCTGGTGGTCGCCGAGGTGGGGGAGACCCCCGAGGGTGACCAGATCTACCGGCTGCCGCACGACGGCTCGATCGTGGACGAGCACGGTTCGGTGGCGGTCGGCGGGAACGCCGAGACGATCAGTACGTATCTCGATCAGCGGCACGAGGACGGGATGTCCTTGGCCGAGGCGCTCAAGCTGGCCGTTCAGGCGTTGTCGCGTGACACGAACGGCAGTGAGCGGGAGATTCCGGCGGAGCGGCTGGAGGTCGCTGTGCTGGACCGGACGCGGCCGCAGGCGCGGAAGTTCAAGCGGATCGTCGGGCGGCAGCTCGGGCGGTTGCTGGAGGAAGGTGGGGCTTCCACCGCTGCGGAGGCGGAGGATCCTGACGACGAGGAGTGACCTCCTCGGTCTCCTCGACCTTCTTGGCTCCTGCGTGCCCCTGGCCTCTCCGGCCGGGGGCACGCGGCGTTGTGCGGGCCCGGTGGGGGCTGGTCGCGCAGTTCCCCGCGCCCCTTACAAGCGACAAGCGACAGGATTGCGCCGTTCCCCGCGCCCCCTGAAGGCCAAAAGCCGCGCCGTTTCCCGTGCCCCCTAAAGACCAAAGACTGCGCCGTTCCCCGCGCCCCTGAAGGGCGAAGAGGCTCGCCGTACCTCGCGCCCTTGGCGGTGAAGAACCGCCCCCTACAAGGCCCCCGGTCGCGCTGTGGAGCCTCGTACGACCAAGGTGACCGGGATGTCGCCCGGGGTGGGGGCGTGGGACTCCAGGACCGCCAGGAGCGCTTGCATGCCGCGTTCGCCGAAGAGTTCGGCGTCCAGGCGGACCGTGGTGAGTTCGGGGTCGAGGGCGGTGGCGAGGGCCAGGTCGTCGAGGCCGGTGACGGAGAGGTCGTCGGGGATGCGCAGGCCGAGGCGGCGGGCGGCCTTGTAGGCGCCGGCGGCCAGTTTGTCGTCGTCGCAGACGAGGGCCGTGGGGCGCGGTCCGGGGGCGGAGAGGGCGGTTTCCGCGGCGGCCCGTGCGTCGTCGATCGAGATAGGGGCGGCGGCCGTGCGCAGTTCGGTGCCGGGGACGGCGGCCAGGCGTGCGGCGAGTTCGCGGGCGCGAATGTCGAAGGTCCAGGACGGGATGTCCGCCGCGAGGTGCAGGAAGCGGCGGTGGCCCAGGGCCAGGAGGTGTTCGGCGACCTGTCGGACGCCGTCGCGGATGTCGAGGTTGACGGTCGCCGCGCCGGTGCTGCCCGCGGGGTCGCTGTCGAGCATGACGAGGGGGAGTTGGTCGCCGCGGATGGCGGTGAGGGCGTCGGCGGCCATGGAGGAGGCGATGACGCCGTCGAGGGCGGCCTGTGCGGAGGCGAAGGGGTCGCGGGCCGGGCCGATGCCTTCGGGGGAGGGGTAGAGCAGTACGCCGAATCCGTGTGCGGCGGCGACGCGGGCCGCGCCGGTGTACACACCCGCGAAGAATTCCGTGGTGAGGGCGGGTACCACCAGGAGCACGGTGCGGGTGCTGCCGAGGCGGAGGTTGCGGGCGGCGAGGTTGGGGCGGTAGCCGAGTTCCCGGGCGGCTTCGCGTACGCGTTCGGCGGTGCGTTCGGCGACCCGTCCGCGCCATTTGTCGCCGAGCACGAGGGAGACGGCCGCCTGGGACACCCCGGCGGCCTGGGCGACGTCACGGCTCGTGGGGCGGGGGCTGCCTGCTGCCACCGTCGACCTGTCTTTCTGCTGGACTCACGGACTGCGCACATGGTACGTATGACGAGCGACGTTATACGTAAAACGTCCGACGCTCGCGGCGACACGGACAAGGAAGCCGAACAGGAAAGCCGCACAAGAAAGCCGGATCAGTCAGCCGGACGGGACAGAGGGGCGGGACATGGCCGCGGGGTACCTGGAGATCCTCCGGACGAGACATGCCGCACGGCTGCTCGCGGGCACTCTGGTGGGCCGTCTGCCGAACGCCGCGGGTGCCATCGCCGTCGTGCTCTTCGTGCGCGCGGAGGGCGGCAGCTACAGCCTGGCGGGGGCGCTGACCGCGGTCTACGGAGTGTCCAACGCCGTGGGGCAGCCGCTGCTCGGCCGTCTGGTGGACCTGCACGGGCAGCCGCGGATCCAGCTGCCCGCCGCGCTCGTCTCCGCCCTGGGGGTGACCGTGTTCGCCCTCACGGGCCTGCAGTCGCTCCCGCTCGCGTACGCCCTCATGGTGGTCGCCGGATTCTTCACGCCGCCGCTGGAGGGCGGTCTGCGGGCGCTGTGGCCGTCGGTCCTGCGCAAGGAGGGCCAGGTGCACACGGCGTACGCGATGGACGCCGTGGCGCAGGAAGTCATGTTCACCGTCGGGCCGTTGCTGGTGACGCTGTGCGTGGCCCTGTGGTCCGCGCAGGCGGCGCTGGTCGTCATCAACGTCATCGGTGTCCTGGGTGCCCTCTCCGTAGTGGTGTCGGGGCCCTCGCGCGCGTGGCGTTCGGCGCCCCGGGAGGCGCACTGGCTCGGCGCGTTGCGCTCGCGCGGGCTCATCGCGCTGCTGGGGGCGTTCCTTTTTGTGGGTATGGCGCTCGGGTCCATCACGGTCGCGGGTGTGTCGTACGCGGACGACCACGGGGGTGACGCGACGTACGGCTGGCTGATGGCGGCGCTGGGGCTGGGTGCGCTCGTCGGGGGCACGGTCTACGGGGCGCGGCAGTGGAGTGGTGCGCCGGAGCGGCGACTGCGGGTGCTCGTGGCGCTTCTGGCGCTGTGTTATCTGCCGCTGATGCTCATGCCGGGCGCGGTGGCGATGACGGGGCTGGTGGCGCTGGCGGGTGTCTTCCTGGCGCCGTGCATCGCGTGTGCGTTCATCATCGTCGACCGGCATGCTCCGAGGGGCACGGTCACCGAGGCGTTCTCCTGGCTGGTGACGACGTTCACCGTGGGTGCGTCGGTCGGAACGGGCCTCGCGGGGCCGGTCGTCGAGTGGGGCGGAGCGGTGCGGGGCTTCGCCGTACCGGGGGTGGCGGGGGGTGCCGCGCTGCTGGTTCTGCTGGCCACGGGGCGGGTCCTCGCAGCTACGGGCGGGGGTGCGGTGGTGGAGTCAAGTTCGGAAATGATCGAAACGTAGGAGCCGAACCCCGTTTCAGCACAGTCCATCAGGCGTAATGTTCAGTCATGGACCGCCGCATTTTCGGGCTGGAGAACGAGTACGGCGTCACGTGTACGTTCAGGGGACAGCGGCGCCTGTCTCCCGACGAGGTGGCGCGGTACCTCTTCCGCCGTGTCGTGTCATGGGGCCGCAGCAGCAATGTCTTTCTGCGAAACGGTGCCCGCCTCTATCTAGACGTGGGATCACATCCGGAATATGCCACTCCCGAATGTGACAACCTGACGGAACTCGTCACCCACGACAAGGCCGGCGAACGCATTCTGGAAGGACTCCTGGTAGACGCGGAACGACGCCTGCACGAGGAAGGAATCGCGGGCGACGTCTACCTCTTCAAGAACAACACCGACTCGGCGGGCAACTCCTACGGCTGCCACGAGAACTATCTGGTGGCCCGTCACGGGGAGTTCTCCCGGCTCGCGGACATTCTCATTCCCTTCCTCGTCACGAGGCAGCTCCTCTGCGGTGCCGGAAAGGTGCTGCAGACCCCGCGGGGCGCGGTGTACTGCGTCAGTCAGCGGGCGGAGCACATCTGGGAGGGCGTCTCCTCGGCGACGACCCGTTCCCGGCCGATCATCAACACCAGGGACGAACCGCACGCGGACGCCGAGCGCTACCGCAGGCTGCACGTCATCGTCGGTGACTCGAACATGTCCGAGACGACCATGCTCCTGAAGGTCGGTGCCACCGATCTCGTGCTGCGCATGATCGAGGCGGGCACGGTGATGCGTGACCTGACCCTGGAGAACCCGATCCGGGCGATCCGCGAGGTCAGCCATGACATCACGGGCCGCCGCAAGGTGCGCCTGGCCAGTGGCCGGGAGGCATCCGCGCTGGAGGTGCAGCGCGAGTACTACGAGAAGGCCGTGGACTTCGTGGAGCGCCGCGGTATCCGTACGGGCGTCGTGGACCAGGTTCTGGAGCTGTGGGGCCGCACGCTGGATTCGATCGAGTCCGAGGACCTCGACCGGATCGGTACCGAGATCGACTGGGTGATGAAGTACAAGCTCATCGAGCGGTATCGCGCCAAGCACAACATGACGATGTCGCATCCGCGCGTCGCCCAGATAGACCTCGCCTACCACGACATCCACCGTCGCCGGGGTCTCTACTACCTGCTGGAGAAGCGGGGTCAGGCCGCGAGGATCTGCAACGACTTGAAGATCTTCGAGGGCAAGTCCGTTCCGCCGCAGACCACTCGGGCCCGGCTGCGGGGTGACTTCATCCGGCGTGCGCAGGAGCAGCGCCGTGATTTCACTGTCGACTGGGTGCATCTGAAGCTCAACGACCAGGCGCAGCGCACGGTGTTGTGCAAGGACCCGTTCCGGTCCGTCGACGATCGAGTGGAGAAGCTGATCGCCGGCATGTAGGGGTTCGTCGGCATGGCAGGGGTCCTGTGCACCGCGGGTGTGCGGGACCCCTGTCATGTCCTGTGTTACGTCCTCCGTATGTCTCGGTCGGTACGGTCGGTTCCGCCTGCCCCGGCCCGGTGGTGCGAGGGCCTAGAGTGGCCGGACCCCATTCGAGCGACCTGAGGATCGATGTGCGACGCCGACTTGCTGCTCTCCTGATCGTGCCTGCCCTGGCGCTGACCGCGTCCGCCTGCGGAAGTGACGACGACAAGGGCGACAAGGACAAGGCCGATCCGTCGGCGTCGTCCTCCGCGTCCAACGCCGCGGCGCCGAAGCCGGTGGACTCGGCGTCGCCGATGCCCGCGGTGAAGGGTGCCTTCGGTAAGAAGGCGACGATCGAGGTGCCCAAGGGCGACCCGACGGACAAGTTCGTCGTGCACACGGTCTCCGAGGGTGACGGCTCGGTGGTGAAGAAGGACGACCTGGTGTCGATGAACTTCACCGGGAAGGTCTGGAAGAGCGGCAAGGACCTCGGTTCCTCGTACCAGGAGGGCGGGGCGCCGCAGTTGATCACGGCGGGTTCCGAGACGGTCATTCCGGCGTTCTCGCAGGCGCTCGTGGGTCAGAAGGAGGGCAGCCGCGTCCTGGTGGTCGCGCCGCCGGCGGCCGGGTTCGGCAGTCAGGGCAACCAGCAGGCCGGGGTCACGGGCACCGACACCCTGGTCTTCGCGCTGGACGTGGGCGATGTCGTCCCGAACAAGGTCGAGGGCAAGCAGGCCACGATCCCGTCGGACCTGCCGCAGATCAAGGCCGACGACGAGGCGCCCGCCACGATCTCCGTGCCGAAGAACGACCCGCCGGCCAAGCTCGTCGACCAGGTCCTCATCGAGGGCAAGGGTGCCGAGGTGAAGAGCGGCCAGTCGGTCACCATGCAGTACAGCGGTGCCGCGTGGAAGCTCAACGAGGGCAAGGCGAAGGCCACGCTCTTCGACTCGTCGTGGAAGACGGGCCAGCCCTTCAGCACCGTCATCGGTCAGGGTCAGGTCATCGCGGGCTGGGACAAGGGGCTCGTCGGCAAGCACGTCGGGGACCGGGTGCTGCTGGTGATTCCGCCGGCCCAGGCGTACGGCGACGAGGCCAAGGGCGAGGAGCTGCCGGCCAAGTCCACCCTCGTGTTCGTGGTCGACATCCTGGCCGCGAGCTGAGGATGGCAGACTGTCCGGGTTGTCCCACCGAGAACGAGCAGGAGCACTGACGTGAGCATCGAGAAGCCCGAGATCGACTTCCCGGGCGGCGAGCCCCCCAAGGACCTCGAAGTCAAGGACATCTGGGAGGGTGACGGCCCGGTGGCCAAGGCGGGCGACACCGTCTCGGTCCACTACGTCGGTGTGGCCTTCTCCACCGGCGAGGAGTTCGACGCGTCCTGGAACCGGGGTACGCCGCTGCAGTTCAAGCTGGGCGTCGGTCAGGTCATCGCGGGCTGGGACCAGGGTGTGCAGGGCATGAAGGTCGGCGGCCGTCGCCAGCTGGTCATCCCCTCGCACCTCGCGTACGGCGACCGTGGTGCGGGTGGCCGTATCGGCCCCGGCGAGACGCTGATCTTCGTCTGTGACCTCGTAGGGGTCTGACGTTCCGATTTTCGTAGGTCGTGTGATCGCGGTCCGACTGGATTTGATCACTTGGGGTCCATGCCTGTCCGGGCATGGGCCCTCGGCTTTTGCCACGACACCCCGGGGCGGTACGGTCATCGGTCGGAAGCATCATAGGAAGGGCGTCGATGGCCATTGCCAAGGCAGAGCGGCTGATGAACCTGGCGCTGTGTCTGCTCGGGACGCGGCGACCGCTCAGCAAGCGCGAACTCCGTGAGTCCATCGAGGCCTATCTGGAGGCCGGCTCGGACGACTCCTTCAACCGGATGTTCGAGCGGGACAAGGACGATCTGCGCGAACTCGGCCTGGTCATCGAGACGGTGGAGAACCTCGACGGCGAGGTCGGCTATCTGGCCCGCCGCGACAGCAACCGGCTGCCGCCCATCACGCTGGACGCCGAGGAGGCCGCGGCCCTCGGGCTGGCCGCCAAGGTCTGGCAGCAGGCCCGGCTCGCGGGCGCGGCGAGCGGCGCCCTGCAGAAGCTGCGCGCCGCGGGACTGCCCGAGGGCGTCGACCCGTACGAGCCCCATGGGGCCCTGGAGCCGCGCATCCCCGTGCACGAGGCGGCCTTCGAGCCGCTGATGCTCGCCTGCCGCGACCGCCGTCCCGTCACCTTCGACTACCGCAAGGCGACCGCGGCCCGCCCAGGGCCCCGCCATGTGGAGCCCTGGGCCCTGGAGTGCTGGCGCGGCCACTGGTACCTGGCCGGCTGGGACCGCGACCGGGGGGCCGAGCGCGTCTTCCGGCTGTCCCGGATCACCGGAAAGGTCCGTACCCGCAGTGGCAAGTACACGGCGGAGGTGCCCGACGTCGTCACCGTGCGGGAGACCGTCGCGGGCTGGGCGGGGGACATCACCGACCGTTCCGCGCTGATCCGGCTGCGGACGGGCTCGGGGTACCCGCTGCGCGCCAAGGCGGCGTCCGTGCGGGAACTCGGTGACGGGTGGGACGAGTTGGAGGTTCCGTACGGGCACGGTCTGGACGCCTGGCTGGTGGAGTTCGGGCCCGACGTGGTGGTCCTGGAGCCGGCCGAGCTGCGGGCCGACGTCGTGGACCGGCTGCGCGCTGTGGCCAAGGGCTGAGGGGGACGTAGGAAAGTGGCAGGAAAACCGGCCAGGCCCACGAACGCGATCGACCAGACGCGGCGGATGCTGTCCCTGGTGACGTATCTGCGCGAGCGCCCCGGCGCCCGGATCGAGGACGTGGCGCGGGCCTTCGGGATCACCGAGGACGAGCTGATCTCCGACCTCGACGTGCTGCCGCTGTGCGGGACCAGTTTCCGCGGCGGCGACCTGCTCGACATCGACACCGACGGCGACCGGATCTGGTGGCACAACCCGGACGACGTCGCGGAGCCGCTGCGGATCGCCGCCGACGAGGCGACCGCGCTCCTGGTGGCCGCGCGGGCCGTGTCGACCCTGCCGGGCCTGCGCGAGGGAGACCGGCAGGCGCTGCTGCGGGCCACCGCGAAGGTGGAGGCCGCCTCCGGTGAGGCGGCGAGCGCCAGCTCCCGGCTGTCGGTCACCTTCGAGGCGGAGGGCGGGGTCTTCGCCGACGTCGACCGGGCCATCTCCGAGCGGCGCAGGCTGTGGATCCGCTACTACTCGCCGTCGCGGGACGAGCTGAGCGAGCGCGAGATCGACCCGATCCGCCTGGTCAGCGTCGGGCACACGTACGTGGAGGCCTGGTGCCGCCGCTCGGAGGCCCGGCGCACCTTCCGGCTGGACCGGGTCGCCGAGATCAAGATCCTCGACGAGCCGTCCGCGCCGCCCGAGATCGAACTGCGGGACCTCTCGGAGGGGCTGGTGCAGCCGGCCGCCGAGGACCCCGAGGTGGTCGTGGAGGTCGGCCCCGGCGGACGCTGGGTCGCCGAGTACTACCCCCACGACAGCGCCGAGGAGCTGCCGGACGGCGGGCTGCGCATCACGCTGCGCACCCCGGACCCGGCGTCGCTGCGCCGGCTGGCCCTGCGGCTCGGGCGCGACGGCCGGATCGTCTCGCCGCCGGAGGTCGCCGACAGCGCCCGCCGGGCGGCGCGTGAGGCGCTCGCGGCCTACGACGGACCACTGGACGCGTACGACGCCGGGAGCGGGCCGCAGGCCCCCTCACAGGCGTCTCGCGACGGTGTCACGGATGCTCCCTCCGGTGGTGACGGGGGAGTGCGGCACCCGCAGGACGGGCCGCACGGAGTTCATGACGGGCTGTACGGCAGGCAGGAGCAAGGGCTGTGAGCGGGTCGGCAATGTCTGGTACGAGTGAGATGTCCGTGGCGTCCGCGTTCTCCGGGATGACGAGAGTGGACCCCGTGCTGTTCAAGGCCGCGTGCCCGGACTGCCGGGGAGGCTTCGAGCTCGCCGCGAGCGCCCTGCGCCTGGTCGTCGGCGCCACACATCGGACCACTTTCTACTCCTTCACCTGTCCGCAGTGCCGCACGGCGGTGCGCAAACCGGCCGGGGAGCGCATCGTCGAGCTGCTCACCGGAGGAGGGGTGCGGGCCCTGCGTCTGCAGGGCACGGCCCGGGGGGCTTAGGGTCGAGCCATGTTCTGGCCGATGATCGCGATCGCTGTGGGTTTCCTGGGAATCGCCGTGCTCGGCGTGCTCGCCGTCCGTGTCTTCCTGGAAGCGGAACGGCTGGGCAGGCAGGTCGACGAATCCGCACGCCGGATCAGCCGCGCGGCCGAGGATCTGGAGCACGCGTCGGTCGGAGCGGCCCGTTCCGCGGACGCCCTCTGAGCCATCCTGTGCCGGGGCTTTGAGTCACTCTGACCTGTCAACTTCGCAGGGTCGGAAGGTACGCTGCAGGTCGCGGACCGGAGAGTGAGGCGCCGACCGCGAACTGGAGTACGCACAGGGATTGCCTCGCGTTCACCCCTGAGCGTTACGATCGCTGCCAGCGCGACCCTCGGACAGACGTCCGACCGGTCGGGCAGCAACCCAACCACGCCGCCTCGGTGAGAAGGTAAAAGCTTATGTTCGGAAGGCTCGGCGCTCCCGAGATCATTCTCATCCTCGTCGTCGTCATCCTGCTGTTCGGCGCGAAGAAGCTTCCCGACATGGCCCGCTCCCTGGGGAAGTCCGCCCGCATCCTCAAGAGCGAGGCCAAGGCGATGAAGAGCGAGGGCAAGGACGACGCCGCCGCTCCGGCCGCGCCGCCCCAGGACGACCAGCAGCCCCACCGCACCATCCAGGCCGCGCCCGGTGACGTGACCAGCTCCCGCCCGGTCACCGAGCCCACGGACACGACCAAGCGCTGACGCAGGGCCGGTGACCGCCGGCCCCCTGCACGAGATGGGAACGTGGGTTGCTGAAGTCTGTCCGTCAGAAGGAAGAGAAGGATCCGGAGGGGCGGATGCCCCTCGCGGAACACCTTCGCGAGCTCCGCAACCGGCTCGCGAAGGCGATGCTGGCCATCGTCCTCGTGACGATCGTCGCCGCCTTCTTCTACAACGACATCATCAACTTCTTCACGGAGCCGATCCTCAAAGAGGTCGGCTGCGACAAGACCTTCCAGCAGCTGGCGAAGTCGTCGTCCGACGACCCCTGCGCGCAGATCACGATCAACGGTCTGCTGACGCCCTTCACGCTGGCCCTGAAGGTCTCGCTGATGGCCGGTGTCGTACTGGCCTCGCCGGTCTGGCTGTACCAGCTCTGGGCGTTCGTCGCGCCGGGTCTGCACCGCAGCGAGAAGAAGTACGCGTACGCGTTCGTCGCGTCGGGTGTCCCGCTCTTCCTCGGTGGCGCCTTCTTCGCCTACAAGGTGCTCCCCACCACCGCGAAGGTCCTGATCGAGTTCACGCCGTTCGGCGTCGACAACCTGCTGCCGCTGGACGATCTGCTCGACCTCGTGACCCGCATGGTCGTCGTCTTCGGTCTCTCCTTCGAGTTGCCGCTGCTCCTGGTGATGCTCAACATGACCGGTGTGATCACCGGCAAGCGCATGGCCGGCTGGTGGCGCGGCATGATCATGGGCATCACCGTCTTCGCCGCCGTCGCCACGCCCAGTACGGACCCGCTGACGATGCTGGCGCTCGCCGGGCCCATCTGGGTCCTGTACTTCGCGGCCACCGCCTTCTCCGTGCTGAACGACCGCCGCAGGGACCGTCGTGAGGCCGAGGGCCCCGACGACGACGAGGCCTCCGAACTCGACCTCACCCCCGAGGACATCGGTGAGATCGAACCCGTGACGGCCAACCGCGCGCTGCCCGCGCAGCCGGACGGCGAGCGGGACCGGATCAACGGTTACGACGACGTGACCTGACGACGTGACCTGAGCCGGGCACAGGCCTTGTAGGGTCCGGGCCGTGACCAGCGAGATCACCCTCTTCGTCAATCCCACCGCGGGACGCGGCCGGGGCGCCCGCGCGGCGCAGCCGGCCGCTTCCGCTCTCCGGGCCGCGGGCTTCTCCGTGCGTACGGTCCTCGGCGAGAACGCCCGGGACGCCCTCACGCGCGCGCGTGCCGCCGTCGCAGCCGGTACCGGCGCCCTGGTGGCCGTCGGGGGCGACGGCATGGCAGGCCTCGCTCTGCAGGCCGTCGCAGGGACGGACACGCCGTTGGGGCTGGTCGCCGTCGGTACCGGGAACGACTTCGCGCGGGCCCTGGGGCTGCCGGTACGGGACCCGGCCGCCGCGGGACGGACGGTCGCCGAGGCGCTCAAGGGGGCCCGGGTGCGCGACATCGACCTCGGCCGGGTGGGCGGCACGTGGTTCGGCACGGTCCTCGCCTCCGGCTTCGACTCACGGGTCAACGACCGCGGCAACCGCATGCGTTGGCCCAGCGGCCGGTTCAGGTACGACCTCGCGATGCTCGCCGAACTCGCCGCCTTCAAGCCCTTCCCGTACCGGATCACCCTGGACGACGGCGAGGTCCGGGAGATCGAGGCGACGCTGGTGGCCGTCGGCAACGGGCCCTCCTACGGAGGAGGCATGCGGATCTGCGCGGACGCCGACCTCACCGACGGACTCTTCGACATCACGGTGGTCGGCCCGTGCAGCCGCGCCTCGCTGCTACGGGTCTTCCCCCAGGTCTACAAGGGCACCCACCTGAACCACCCCATGATCACCACGCACCGCGCCACGAAGGTCGAACTGGCCGCGGAGACCATCACGGGCTACGCGGACGGCGAACGCCTGGGACCTCTCCCGCTGACGGCGGAATGCGTACGGGGAGCGGTCCGCGTCGCGGGGCCCTGAACGGGCCTCCGGCCGAGTTTTCGGACGGGCCCCTGATCGCGCCCCTGGGAGGCGGCGGAGTGCCTCCGGGAGCGGGGTGGACACACCGGACGGAACCGGGTCGAGGTGGATCCGCGAACTCCGATCGGATAATGATCGTCCTGTTGTCAGTGGTGGCCGGTAGTCTCGAAAGCACGATGACAGACGACCTCTCACCGGCCGAGCGGTACGCGGCAGCACGGAAGCGCGCTGTCGAGCAGGCCACCGCGCTCGCGGGCTTCCGCGAGATGTACGACTTCGGCCTCGACCCCTTCCAGATCGAGGCCTGCAAAGCTCTTGAAGGGGGCAAAGGAGTCCTGGTGGCCGCGCCCACCGGCTCGGGCAAGACGATCGTGGGCGAGTTCGCCGTCCATCTCGCCCTCCAGCAGGGCAAGAAGTGCTTCTACACGACACCCATCAAGGCCCTGTCGAACCAGAAGTACGCGGACCTGTCCCGCCGTTACGGCGCGGACAAGGTGGGCCTGCTCACCGGCGACAACAGCGTCAACAGTGACGCCCCGGTCGTCGTGATGACCACCGAGGTGCTGCGCAACATGCTGTACGCGGGCTCGCAGACCCTCCTCGGCCTCGGGTACGTCGTCATGGACGAGGTGCACTACCTCTCGGACCGTTTCCGCGGCGCCGTGTGGGAGGAAGTGATCATCCACCTCCCCGAGTCGGTCACGCTGGTGTCGCTGTCGGCGACCGTGTCGAACGCGGAGGAGTTCGGGGACTGGCTCGACACCGTGCGCGGCGACACCGAGGTGATCGTCTCCGAGCACCGGCCCGTCCCGCTGTTCCAGCACGTGCTCGGCGGCCGGCGGATGTACGACCTCTTCGAGGAGGGCGAGGGCCACAAGAAGGCCGTCAACCCCGACCTCACGCGCATGGCGCGCATGGAGGCCAGCCGTCCGTCGTACCAGGACCGCAAGCGCGGCCGTGCGATGCGCGACGCGGACCGGGAGCGCGAGCGCAGGCAGCGGTCCCGGGTGTGGACGCCCGGCCGGCCCGAGGTCATCGAGCGGCTCGACTCCGAAGGGCTGCTGCCCGCCATCACGTTCATCTTCAGCCGCGCGGCCTGCGAGGCGGCCGTCCAGCAGTGCCTGTACGCGGGCCTGCGGCTGAACGACGAGGACGCCCGGGAACGGGTGCGTGCCCTCGTGGAGGAGCGCACGGCGTCCATCCCGGACGAGGACCTGCACGTCCTGGGCTACTACGAGTGGCTGGAAGGCCTGGAGCGCGGCATCGCGGCCCACCACGCGGGCATGCTGCCGACGTTCAAGGAGGTCGTCGAGGAACTGTTCGTGCGCGGCCTGGTGAAGGCCGTGTTCGCCACCGAGACCCTCGCGCTGGGCATCAACATGCCCGCCCGTTCGGTGGTCCTGGAGAAGCTCGTCAAGTGGAACGGCGAGCAGCACGCGGACATCACCCCCGGCGAGTACACCCAGCTCACCGGGCGGGCGGGCCGCCGTGGCATCGATGTCGAGGGCCACGCCGTGGTGCTGTGGCAGCGCGGGATGAACCCCGACCACCTCGCGGGACTGGCCGGCACGCGCACGTACCCGCTGCGCTCCAGCTTCAAGCCGTCCTACAACATGGCGGTCAACCTCGTCGAGCAGTTCGGGCGGCACCGCTCGCGCGAGCTGCTCGAGACGTCCTTCGCGCAGTTCCAGGCCGACAAGTCGGTCGTCGGGATCTCCCGCCAGGTGCAGCGCAACGAGGAGGGACTTGAGGGCTACAAGGAGTCGATGACCTGCCACCTCGGGGACTTCGACGAGTACGCGCGACTGCGGCGCGAGCTGAAGGACCGGGAGACCGAACTGGCCAAGCAGGGCGCCTCCCAGCGGCGCGCCGAGGCGGCCGTCGCGCTGGAGAAGCTCAAGCCGGGCGACATCATCCACGTGCCCACCGGCAAGTTCGCGGGGCTCGCCCTGGTCCTCGACCCGGGGCTGCCCGCGGGGCGGTCCAACGGCCACCGCGGCTTCGAGCAGCACGACGGGCCCCGCCCGCTGGTGCTCACCGCCGAGCGGCAGGTCAAGCGGCTCGCGTCGATGGACTTCCCGGTGCCCGTGGAGGCCCTGGAGCGGATGCGCATCCCGAAGTCGTTCAACGCGCGCTCACCGCAGTCGCGCCGCGATCTGGCCTCCGCGCTGCGGACCAAGGCCGGGCACATCGTGCCCGACCGGCACCGCAAGAAGCGGGCCGAAGCCGCCGACGACCGCGAGATCGCCCGGCTGCGGACCGCGATCAGGGCCCACCCCTGCCACGGGTGCAGCGACCGCGAGGACCACGCCCGCTGGGCCGAGCGCTACCACCGGCTGAAGCGTGACACCGCACAGCTGGAGCAGCGCATCGAGGGCCGGACGAACACCATCGCCCGCACCTTCGACCGCATCGTGGCGCTGCTCACCGAGATGGACTACCTGCGCAACGACGAGGTCACCGAACACGGCAAGCGGCTCGCCCGGTTGTACGGCGAGATGGACCTCCTCTCCAGCGAATGCCTGCGCGAGGGAGTGTGGGAGGGCCTGGGACCGGCCGAACTGGCCGCGTGCGTCTCGGCGTTGGTGTACGAGTCACGGGCCGCCGACGACGCGATGGCGCCCAAGCTGCCGTCCGGCAGGGCGAAGGCCGCGCTGGGCGAGATGGTCCGCATCTGGGGCCGTCTCGACGCCCTGGAGGAGGACTTCCGCATCACCCAGACCGAGGGCGTGGGCCAGCGCGAGCCCGACCTGGGCTTCGCCTGGGCGGCGCACGAGTGGGCGTCGGGCAAGGGCCTCGACGAGGTGCTGCGCGAGGCGGAGATGCCCGCCGGTGACTTCGTACGCTGGTGCAAGCAGGTCATCGACGTGCTCGGGCAGATCTCGGCGGCGGCGCCGACGTCGTCCGCCGCGAGTTCGACGGTGGCGAAGAACGCCCGCAAGGCGGTCGACCAACTGCTGCGCGGAGTGGTGGCGTACTCGTCGGTGGGCTGACACGACCCGGACGCTGACACGACTCGGACGCTGAGACGCCGGGACGCTGAATCCGCTCGACGGCTGGACGGCCCCGGGGCCCTGGCAGTGAGGGCGCCCGGGTCCGGATTGTCCGGGTCCGGGCACGTGTCGCAGCGCCGCGAAAGCCCCCATCACCCCTTGTGGTGAGGGGTTTTCGCATGCCCGTACGCTGTCACGCTGGGTGTTCGTTCGGATGCGTGGCGTGTAAATGGGGCTGAGCGTACTCCTGTTGCGAGGGCGATTTCAGGTGGTTGCTGAATATGACACAGCGATGATCCGGTCGGACTAAGCTCGCCCGCAGCGCACCGAGTTGAGATGAATTCGTGCGCTTGTTCCCCCAAGTTCTGAAGATCCAGATACCTCCCCCCCCCCGACCTCCAGTCGACTTGTCTCAGAGGGCATACATGGTGAGTGTTCAATTGCCTCCCGGTGGCCGTGACGTTCCCTACGCGCGCGTGCTGTTGCTGCCGGCCATAGTGATGGCCGTCGCGACCGGCACCGCCGTCGCCCTGGTGACGCAGCCGGCTCGCGCGGCCGTCGGCTGGTGCGGAGCCGTCGCGACCCTGCTCGTGATCGCCACAGCGGCGGAAGCGGTCCGACGCGGCCGGGTCATCCGCGCGGCACGGGCCGAACTCGCCCGCCGCACAGAGTCCATGGAACGGCGCGTCTCCCTGCACGACGCGGAGATCGACCACCTCCGCGAGCACCTGCTGCCCACCGTGCTCAAGGCGATGCGCGGCGGCCGCTCCCCCCAGGAGACGGTCCGGCGGCTCGTCGACAACGACCCCGCCCAGCGGAACATCCCCCGCTCCCAGCGCGCACTCCTGATCGAACTGCTGCGGATCATCGACAACGAGGAACTGCAGCGCGAGGCCGCGCAGCGCTCCTTCGTCAACATCGCCCGCCGCGTCCAGGCGATCGTCCACCAGCAGAACGTGGAACTCCGCGAGATGGAGGAGGACCACGGGCGCAACCCCGAGGTCTTCGACGACCTGCTGCGCATCGACCACGGCACCGCGCTGATCGGCCGCCTCGCCGACTCCATCGCCGTCCTCGGCGGCGGCCGTCCCGGCCGCCAGTGGCCCGCGCCGGTCCCGCTGTACAGCGTGCTGCGCGGTGCCATGTCCCGCATCCTGGAGTACCGGCGCATCGAACTGCACTCCATCGCCAAGGTGAGCGTCGACGGCATCCACGTCGAGCCGGTCATCCACGCCGCCGCCGAACTCCTCGACAACGCCACGCGCTACTCGCCGCCGCACACCAAGGTCCACGTCACCGCGGTCGAGGTGCAGACCGGTGTGGCCATCGAGATCGAGGACGCCGGAGTCAGCCTCAGCGAGGAGGCCCGCACCCGGGCCGAGCGCATGCTCGAGCAGGCGGCGAAGGGCCCCGACCTCAACCAGCTCGGTGAGGACCCCCGGCTCGGCCTCGCCGTCGTCGGCCGTCTCATGGACATGTACGACATGCAGGTCTCCCTGCGCCAGTCCGCGTACGGCGGCGTACGCGCGGTCCTCGTCGTACCGCGCAAGCTGCTCACCGAGGACAATGCCCCCGGTCTCGCCCACGGCATCGGCGCGGCGGCCGTGCCCAAGGTCGACTTCGACGGCGTCGAGGGCCCCCAGCGCGTCGAGAAGAAGCGCCGCCCCACCACCGGACCCCGTACCTCCAAGCCGGACGAGATGGAGGACGACGTCCCCGAGGTCACCGAGTGGACGGCCAACGGGCTGCCGCAGCGCCGCAGCCGGGTCACGGTCCCCTACAGCCAGCGGGTGAAGGAGGCCAGGGCCGCCGCGGCGGAGGCCGAGGCCGCGCGCAAGGAGGGCCGCCCCGTCATCGACTGGACCAGGTCGTCCACCCAGGTGCCCAAGAAGAAGAAGGAAGAGAAGGAACCCGGGCTGTGGGTCGAGGCGTTCATGGCCGGCCTCAAAGGCGACGGCGACCAGCAGCAGACGCCCGGAGCGACGAACAGTCCGGCCCGCACCGAGGCCGACGACGAGGGGGACCTCAAGTGATCCAGCAGCGCGCCAATTTCGACTGGATGCTCAAGGAGCTGTCCGACGGGGTGTACGGCACCCGGCAGGTCGTCGTCCTCTCCGCCGACGGTCTGCGCATCGCCCGGTACGGCGGCGACCCCGACGCCGCCGACCGCATCGCCGCGGCCTGCGCCGGCCTCCAGAGCCTCGCCGGGGCCGTCGCCACCGAGATCCCCGACACCGACGGCAAGATGCGCATGGTCATCATCGAGATGGAGGGCGGCTACTTCTACATGATGGCCGCGGGCCCCAACGCCTATCTCGCGGTGCTGGCGGAGGCCCACGTCGACGCCGGACTGATGAGCGCCCGGATGCGTGACCTCGTCGTCCGGATCGGCGCGCATCTCACGAGTCCGCCCCGGCGGAACGGGCAGACCGTATGAGCCCTCCCCAACGACGCCGCCGCCTGCCCAAGGCGGCGCACAAACCGAAACCCGCGCCCCCGCCGGAAGGGCCCGGCGGACACGCCGGGCCGGGCGGGCCGGGCCGGCCCCGCGAGCCGGAACGGCTGTATGTCGTCACCGGCCAGGTCGAGGGCGGCGACCGCGCCGAACTCGACCTGGTGACCTTAATCGTGGCGTGCGCCGATGCCCCGCCCACCGCCCAGCCGGAACAGTCGGCGCTGCTCCGGCTCTGCCAGGCCCCCATGTCCGTGGCCGAGGTCTCGGCCTATCTCAATCTGCCGTTCAGCGTGGTGACCGTACTGCTGACGGAGCTGCTGACGGCCGAACTGGTACAGGCGCGCGCTCCGATGGTCCGCGCGGAGTTGCCCGACCGTTCCCTTCTCGAAGCGGTGATGCATGGACTTCAAAAGCTCTGACACCGTCCCGGGGCCCCGCGCCGAGGACCATCTCCCGCAGACGGCGACCGCCGCGGTGAAGATCGTGATCGTGGGCGGGTTCGGGGTCGGCAAGACGACGATGGTGGGCTCCGTCAGCGAGATCAGGCCGCTGACCACCGAAGAGACCATGACGCAGGCCGGCATCGGGGTCGACGACAACTACGGCTCCGACACGAAGACGGCCACCACCGTCGCGATGGACTTCGGCCGCATCAGCATCACCGAACAGCTGGTGCTGTACCTGTTCGGCACCCCCGGTCAGGAACGCTTCTGGTTCCTGTGGAACGGCCTGTTCGAGGGCGCCCTGGGCGCGGTCGTCCTGGTCGACACCCGGCGCCTGGAGGTCAGCTTCGACGTCATCGGACGCCTGGAGGAGCGCGGGGTGCCGTTCGTGGTCGCCGTCAACGACTTTCCGGACGGGCCCCGTTACCCCATGGAGGACCTGCGGGCGGCGCTCGATCTGTCCGAGGAGATTCCCATGATGACGTGCGATGCGCGGCGGCGGGCTTCCAGCCGGGACGTTCTGATGACGTTGATGCGGTTTCTGCACTCGATGGCGATGGCCTCGGCGTAGACGTTCCACGTCGGCGCTCCGCTTTGGGCGCGGTGACATCTGCGGTTCCGGTGGGGGCTGGTCGCGCCCACGCGGCGGAGCCGCAGATCGACACAGCCCCGCGCCCCTGAAGACGGGGCTGCGCCCCTGTCTTCAGCCTGCCGCGCCCCGGTCATCCAGCCTGCCGCCGCATCCATTCGCCCGACATCCCCGACCCCGGCTCAACCCCTTCCCGAAAGCGATCACCGTGACGCCTGAATCTCATTCTCCGACCGATACCGACGAGCCTGTGGCCGGGCCGCCGCCGGGCTGTCCGGCCCATGGCACGGGGCCCGGCGGGCTGCGCCGGCTGTACGGACCCGACGCGCAGGATCTGGCGGGGCTGTACGAGAAGCTGCGCGCCGAGCACGGCGCCGTCGCGCCCGTGCTGCTCCACAACGACGTGCCCATCTGGATGGTCCTCGGACACGGCGAGAACCTCCACATGATCAGCAACCCCTCGGTCTACACCCGCGACAGCCGGATCTGGACCCCCCTCCTGGACGGCACGGCGGGTCCCGACCACCCGCTGATGCCGCTCATCACCTGGCAGCCCATCTGCTCCCACGCCGAGGGCGACGAACACCAGCGGCTGCGCGGCTCCGTGATGGGCGCCATGTCGACCATCAACTCCCGTGACCTGCGCCGCCACATCAGCCACTGGACCCAGGAGCTGGTCAACCACTTCTGCCATCGCGGCACCGCCGACCTGGTCTCCCAGTTCGCCGAACATCTGCCGATGGCCGTGCTGTGCGAGATCCTCGGCATGCCCGAGGAGTACGACGACCGGATGGTGCAGGCCACCCGCGACCTCCTCAAGGGCACCGAGACCGCGATCGCCAGCAACGAGTACGTCATGAGCGTGCTGATGCGGCTCACGGTCCGCCGCCGGGCCGAGCCCGCCGAGGACTTCACCAGCCATCTCATCAACCATCCGGCCGGACTCACCGACGAGGAGGTGGGCCAGCACCTGCGGGTCGTCCTCCTCGCCGCGTACGAGGCCACGGCGAACCTCCTGGCCAACGTGCTGCGCGTGGTCCTCACCGACCCGGGCTTCCGCGCCCAGCTCAACGGCGGCCAGATGACGGTGCCCCAGGCGGTGGAGCAGTCCCTGTGGAACGAGCCGCCGTTCAGCAACGTCCTCGGCTACTTCGCCAAGCAGGACACGGAGCTGGGCGGGCAGCGCATCCGCAAGGGTGACGGGCTGCTCCTCGGGATGGCGGCGGGCAACGTCGACCCGCACGTCCGCCCGGACCTCAAGGCGAACATGATGGGCAACCGCTCGCATCTCGCCTTCGGCGGCGGCCCGCACGAGTGCCCCGGCCAGGACATCGGCCGTGCCATCGCGGACGTCGGCGTCGACGCGCTCCTCAAGCGGCTCCCTGACGTCCAGCTCTCCGTGGACGAGGACGACCTGGCGTGGACCGCGTCGATCTCCTCGCGGCACCTGGCGGAACTTCCCGTCGTGTTCGCCCCGGCCTCGCCGCAGGACGTCATGGAGCGGCCCGGCGTCAGCGACGTGCCCCGCCCGCGTCCCGACTGGGACGTCTCCGACCCGTCCCCGGACGCCGCCCCGGTGCCGCGTCCCACGATCGACCTGCCGGAGTACCCGGCCGCCGACCCGGCCACCGGAGCGGGAGGACAGCGGCTCGGCGCCTGGCAGCGCTTCGTGCGCTGGTGGCGAGGCTACTGAGCCCGGCCGTCACCGGACCAGTCGTCGTGCGCGGACCAGGCCCCGAGGGTCCGCGCGCTGCGGAACGAATGCCTGTGCCCCGTGACCGGATCGGTGAACTCCAGCACCCGTGCGAGCAGTTGGAGCGGGCGTCGGAAGTCACCGGCCGGCACGGGGCCGGTGACCACGGGATACAGCGGGTCGCCGAGGATCGGCACACCCAACGCGTTCATGTGCACCCGCAGTTGATGGGTCTGCCCGGTGTGCGGCAGCAGCCGGTAGTGGGCCAGGCCCTCCCGGTGCTCCATCAGCTCGACCCGGGTCTCGGCGTTCGGCTCGCCCGGCACCTCCTGGGCGGCGAGCACACCCCGCTCCTTCAGGATGCGGCTGCGGACCGTCACGGGCAGGTCCAGCTCCGGCGCGTACGCCGCCACCGCCTCGTACTCCTTGCGTACGAGCCGGTCGCGGAACAGCGACTGGTACGCGCCCCGTTCCTCGGGGCGCACCGTGAACAGCACGAGCCCGGCGGTGAGCCGGTCGAGCCGGTGCGCGGCGCCCAGCGCCGGCAGCCCGAGTTCCCGCCGCAGCCGTGCGAGGACCGTCTCGGTGACATGGCTGCCCCGGGGGGTCGTGGCGATGAAGTGCGGTTTGTCGGCGACCACGATGTGCTCGTCGCGGTGGACGACCTCGACGGTGAACGGCACCCGCTCCTCGTCGGGCAGTTCCCGGTGGAACCACACGAACATGCCCGGCACGTAGGCCGTGTCCGCCGTCACCGGCCGCCCGTCCGCGTCCACGATCTGTCCCGCGGCGAGCATCCCCTCGATCACCGCGGCCCGCGGTGCGAGCCGCTCCAGCAGATGCTCCCGTACGGTGCTCCAGGCGCCGTCGGCCGGCAGCCGCATCCGCACCGGATCCACCCCTTCGCGCTGGGGCAGGGGAGAGGGCGGAATCCTGCTTTTGCGTCTCACCTGGTCAGCGTACGCAGAGGGGCGCGGGGCTGTGTCGATCCTGCGGCTCCGCCGCGTGGGCGCGACCGGGCCCCACCCGCAGCCGCAATCCGAGCCCCGGCCCGGAGGGGCCCCGTCGTGGAGAGGATCCGTTCAGGCAGAGGTGACAGGGGGCGCAGCCTCCTGCTCGGCCTCGACCTGCGCGTTCCAGTCGCGCTTCGCGGCCTGCCACCCGTCCTCGTTGTGGCCCAGCCGCCAGTACCCGGAGATGGAGATGTCCTCACGCGGAATCTCCTTCTCGACGCGCAGCAGCCGCCGCAGCTCCTTCACGAAGCCCGCCTCACCGTGCACGAACGCGTGCACCCGGCCCGCCGGGAACTCCAGTGCCTGGACGGCCGCCACCAGGGCCTCGCCGACCGGACGGTCACCGCGGTGCAGCCAGACGACCTCCACGGCCGAGTCGAACTTCTGCTCCTCCTCCGGCCCGGAGACCTCCACGAAGGCACGCACCTGTGCTCCGTGGGGCATGCCCTCCAGCGAGGCGGCGATGGCGGGCAGCGCGCTCTCGTCGCCGGCCAGGAGATGCCAGTCGGCTTCGGCGTCGGGGGCGTACGCCCCGCCAGGCCCGAGGAAACGCACGAGCTCGCCCGCTTGCACGTGGGCGGCCCAGGGCCCGGCAAGTCCCTCGTCGCCGTGGATCACGAAGTCGAGGGTCAGTTCACGCTGCTCGGGGTCCCAGGCGCGCACGGTGTACGTACGTGTGACGGGCCACTGCTCACGGGGGAACTCCTCGCGGATCCGCGCCATGTCGAAGGGCTCCGGATACGTCACGCCCTCGGCGGCGAACAGCAGCTTCACGTAATGGTCGGTGCTGGTGCCCGCGGTGAAGTCGGCGAGCCCCTCGCCTCCGAGGACCACCCGCTGCATGTGCGGTGTCAGCCGCTCCGTACGGACCACTCGCGCGGAGTGCGGCTTGGGAGCCTTGCGTGCCGGACGCTCTGCCATAACGGCCTCCTGGATAAGTTCGCTAAGGCTTACCTAAGTTAGCACCTCTCCCTAGGCCACACCTCGTGACACGCCTCAGGTGAACGGGAACCCGTGACGCGACCCCACACGTCCAGTGTCCCTCTCAGGACCCCAGAGTCGACAACAAGCGCGTCAAGGAACCGCCGAGACCCCAGCGCGCCGCCAGCGCGTCGACGGCCGCCGGATCGCGCGGCGTGTGCGGCAGCGCGGTGTCCACCGGCGGCAGGGGCACGTCACCGGCCACCCTGACGACCTTCGGCGCGACCGACACGTACGGCCGCGACTCGTCCAGGCGCCTGCGCTGCGAGGGGGTCAGCTTGGCCTTAGGGTCGTCCACCGCCGCCATGATCCCGGCCAGGTCCCCGAACTCGGCCAGCAGCTTGGCGGCCGTCTTCTCACCGATGCCCGGCACGCCCGGCAGTCCGTCGCTGGGGTCGCCGCGCAGCAGCGCCAGATCCACGTACCCCGGCCCGTCCACGCCGTACCTCTCGCGCAGCCAGGCCTCGTCCGTGAGCTGGAGGGAGCCGACGCCCTTGAGCGGGTACAGCACGCGGACGCCCCGCTCGTCGTCCACCAGTTGGTACAGGTCGCGGTCGCCGGTGACGATGTCGACCGGGCCCGTGGCGCGGCCGGCGAACGTGCCGATCACGTCGTCCGCCTCGTACCCCTCGACGCCCACGCGCGCGATGCCCAGCGCGTCCAGGATCTCCTCGATGACCGGCACCTGCGGCGAGAGGGTGTCGGGCACCTCCTCCTCGTCCGGGCCCGTCTCGGTCTCCTGGGCCACGCGGTGCGCCTTGTAGGAGGGGATCAGGTCGACCCGCCACTGCGGGCGCCAGTCGGCGTCCATGCAGGCCACCAGGTCGTCCGGCCGGTGGTCCTTCACCAGGCGGTCGATGAACTCGAGAAGTCCCCGTACGGCGTTCACAGGAGTGCCGTCCGGGGCCTTCACGGATTCCGGCACCCCGAAGTAGGCGCGAAAGTACAGGGATGCGGTGTCGAGGAGCATGGTTCGCCGGGGCTGCTGAGTCTGCTGCGTCACGTCTCGCATCATGCCGTACGGCACTGACAGTCACCGCCCGGCGCGGACGGTGCGCGAAAGGCCGCGCACGGTGAGGCGGGCGAAGGCGAGTTCCGCAACCGTCGGGAAGTAAACAAAATGTGAACTGGGACACGGTCGGGTTTGCGCCAAGGGAGTCGGGGCAGGGGCGCAACCGGAGCGAACCCGGTCGCATTTTCAACCACACCTGAACATGCGCGGACCGGATGAGCGGGCGGAACCCGCATCGCTCCACGGCCCGCCGGCGGGGGAGGCGGGCCGTCTTCGTTCGACCGGAGAGGTACTTGTGTCATCCAGGCTGCAGGCGGAAAAGCTCTACAAAGTGTTCGGAAGACGACCCGGCGAGGCCGTCGAGCGACTGCGAGGGGGAGCCGACCGCGAGGAACTGCGCGCCGACGGAATCACGGCCGCGGTGATCGACGCCTCCTTCACGGTGGAACCCGGCGAGATCTTCGTCGTGATGGGACTCTCGGGATCCGGCAAGTCCACACTGCTGCGCATGCTCAACGGGCTTCTGGAGCCCACCGAGGGACGCGTGGTCTTCGACGGGCAGGACCTGACCGCGCTGAACGACCGTGAGATGCGCGAGGTCCGCTCCCGCAAGGTGAGCATGGTCTTCCAGCACTTCGCGCTCTTCCCGCACCGCAGCGTCCTGGAGAACGCCGCGTACGGCCTTGAGGTGCAGGGGGTGCCGCGCGCCGAACGTCACGAGCGCGCCAACAAGGCCCTGATCCTGGCCGGCCTCGCCGGCTGGGAGAAGTCCTGGCCCGACGAACTGTCCGGCGGTATGCAGCAGCGCGTGGGCCTCGCCCGCGCGCTCGCCACCGACGCCGACCTGCTGCTGATGGACGAGTCGTTCAGCGCGCTCGACCCGCTGATCCGCCGCGACATGCAGGACCAGCTGATCGAACTGCAGAAGAAACTCAAGAAGACCATCGTGTTCATCACCCACGACCTCAACGAGGCCATGCGCCTGGGCGACCGCATCGCCGTCATGCGGGACGGCCGGATCGTACAGATAGGCACCGCCGAGGACATCCTCGTGCGCCCCGCGAACGACTACGTGGCCTCCTTCACCCAGGACGTCGACCGCTCCCGCGTCCTCACCGCGGCCTCCGTCATGGACACGGAACTGCGCGGCGACGAGGCGGACTGCGGCTGCGAGACCGCCCGGCCCGACTCGTCGTTCGGTGAGCTGTGCGCGATCAGCGCGCGGCTGACGCATCCCGTCGCCGTCGTCGACAAGAAGGGGAAGCTGGTCGGAGTCGTGCCACGGCGGCGGCTCGTCGGCTTCCTCGGTGACGAACAGGGGGAACCCGCGCCCTGCGACTCTCCCGGCGGCAAGACCCTCGGGGCGGTGAAGACCGATGCCTAGAGTCCCCTTCGGCGACTGGGTCAACGACGCGGTCGACTGGCTGCTGAACCACATGGCGTGGCTCTTCGACTTCTTCAAGACCGTCTTCCTGGGCGCCTACGACGGCATCAACGCCGTCCTCCAGGCCCCCGAACCGCTCCTCCTCGCGGGCATCTTCGCGGTCATCGCGTTCTGGCTGCGCGGCACCTCGGCAGGTCTGCTCACCTTCGTGGGATTCGCGTTCATCGACTCCCTCGAACTGTGGGAGAACGCGATGGTGACCCTGTCGCTCGTCCTGGTGGCGACGATCATCGCGCTCGTCATCTCGGTGCCCGTCGGCATCTGGGCGGCACGCTCGGACCGGGTCAGCAGCATCGTGCGGCCCGTGCTCGACTTCATGCAGACGCTGCCGGCGATGATCTACCTGATCCCGGCGATCCTGTTCTTCGGCACCGGCGCCCCCGCGGGCATCGTGGCCACCCTGATCTTCGCGCTGGCACCCGGCGTCCGGATGACCGAGCTGGGCATCCGGCAGGTCGACAAGGAACTGGTCGAGGCCGCCGACGCGTTCGGCACCACCCCCGGCAACATCCTGCTGCGCGTCCAGCTGCCGCTGGCCCTGCCCACCGTCATGGCGGGCGTCAACCAGGTCATCATGCTGGGTCTGTCCATGGCCGCCATCGCGGGGATGGTCGGCACCGGCGGGCTCGGCGGTGACGTGAACGAGGCGATCGGCCAGCTGAACGTCGGCCTCGGCTCCGAGGCGGGCGTCGCCATCGTCATCCTCGCCATCTACCTGGACCGGATGACCAGCGCGCTGGGCACCCAGGTCTCGCCGCTCGGCCGCCGCGCCGCCGCCAAGCTGCGCGCCGCACAGGGCCTGAAGATCTGGACCTACCGTCCGCAGCCCACCGTGGCCGTGGTCGGTGTCGTCGTGCTGGCGCTCGTCGCGGGCGGCATGGGCATGTTCGGCTCCGACGACACCGAGACGGCCGCGTCCGACTCCAAGAACGTCGGCCAGGGCAAGAAGATCACCATCGGCTACATCCCCTGGGACGAGGGCGTCGCCTCCACCTTCCTGTGGAAGGAGATCCTGGAGCAGCGCGGCTACAAGGTCGACGTCAAGCAGTTCGACGCGGGCCCCCTCTACACCTCCCTCGCGCAGGGCGACATCGACTTCCAGACCGACTCCTGGCTGCCCGTCACCCACGCGGAGTACTGGAAGAAGTACGGCAAGCAGCTCGACGACATGGGCTCCTGGTTCGGCCCGACGTCCCTGGAGCTGAGCGTGCCCGCCTACATGGACGACATCGAGACCCTGGAGGACCTCAAGGGCAAGGCCGGGGAGTTCGACGGCAAGATCACCGGCATCGAGTCCAGCGCCGGAATGATGGGTCTTCTCAAGAAGAAGGTCCTCAAGGAGTACGGGCTCGACAAGGAGTACAAGGTCGTCGACAGTTCGACGCCCGCGATGCTCGCCGAGCTGAAGCGCGCGTACGCCAAGAAGGAGCCGTTCGTCGGCACGCTCTGGTCGCCGCACTGGGCGTACAGCGAGTACAAGCTGAAGAAGCTCAAGGACACCAAGAACGCCTGGGGCAAGGGCGACGGTGTGCACACGCTGTCCCGCAAGGGGTTCGCGAAGGACGACCCGGTCGTCGGCAAGTGGCTCAAGAACTTCAAGATGACCGAGGACCAGCTCACCGGTCTTGAGGCGGAGATCAACAAGGCCGGCAAGGGCGCTCAGCAGGACGCCGTGCGCACCTGGCTGAAGAGCAACTCCAAGGTCGTCGACGAGCTGGCCCCGGTGGCGGGTTCCTCCTCCGGCACCCCGGCCGAGGCGAAGAAGGCCATCGACGTCGCCTGGTTCCCGTGGGACGAGGACGTCGCCGTCACGTACCTGTGGAAGAACGTCCTGGCCCGGCGCGGCTACACGCTGAACCTGAAGCAGATGGACGTCGGCCCGGTCTACACGGGCCTCGCCTCCGGTGACATCGACCTCAACTTCGACGCCTGGCTCCCGTACGCGCAGTCGAACTACTGGAACAAGCACAAGGACAACCTGACGGACCTCGGCACCTGGTACGAGCCGACGTCCCTGGAGGTCGCGGTGCCCTCCTACGTCAAGGACGTCAAGTCCCTGGCGGACCTCAAGGGCAAGGCCGACACCTTCGACGGCAGGATCATCGGCATCGAGCCGGGCACCGGCGAGATGAACCTCCTGAAGAAGGACGTGCTTCCGGGCTACGGCCTCGACAAGGAGTACAAGGTCGTCGACGGCTCCACGCCCGCGATGCTCGCCGAGCTGAAGCGCGCGTACGCCAAGAAGGAGCCCGTCGCCGTCACCCTGTGGTCCCCGCACTGGGCCTACAGCGAGTACAAGCTGACGAAGCTCTCGGACGAGAAGAAGCTGTTCGGTGAGGGCAACACGATCCGGACCATCTCCAACAAGAAGTTCCCCGGCGAGTATCCGCAGCTCACCAAGTGGATCAAGAACTTCAAGATGAGCGAGGACGAACTCGGCAGCCTGGAGGCCGAGATCAAGGACCAGGGCCAGGGACACGAGGAGGACGCCGTGGCCGCGTGGCTCAAGGAGCACCCGGACATGGTGGAACGCATGACTCCGCAGTAGCGGACGAGCAGGACGAGCGAGGGGCGGACGGCACCGTACGGTGC
>NZ_JBHXTO010000087.1:0-40936 GCF_042677425.1 Streptomyces sp. NPDC127119
GGCCGCGCCCTGAGCGGCTCCAAGAGCCGCGAAGCGGCGGCCTCACGGGCCGACGTCGTACTGCCCGCCCCGGCGTCCCGCGCGGACGCGATTCCCAAAGGTGCGCAGCTGCGGATCCGTGACGTGAGTCCTTTCACCACCCCGAACAAGGACTTCTACCGTGTGGACACCGCACTCGTGGTGCCGAAGGTGGACGCGACCTCCTGGAAGCTGCGGATCCACGGCAAGGGGGTCACCCGGCCGGTCACCCTCACCTTCGACGACCTGCTGCGGCGCGAACTGATCGAGCGCGACATCACGCTCACCTGCGTGTCGAACGAGGTCGGCGGCCCGTATGTGGGCAACGCCCGCTGGATCGGCGTACGGCTCGCCGACCTGCTGGCCGAGTGCGGGGTGAAACCGCCCTCCAAGGGCGGCCGTGCCGACCAGCTGGTGTCCCGTTCCGTCGACGGCATGACGATCGGCAGCCCGGTCGAGGACGTCATGGACGGCCGTGACGCACTCCTCGCACTCGGGATGAACGGGGAACCGCTCCCCTTCGCCCACGGCTTCCCGGTCCGGATGCTGGTACCCGGCCTCTTCGGCTACGTCTCGGCCTGCAAATGGATCAAGGACATCGAACTCACCACGTTCGACGACTACGACGCCTACTGGGTCAAGCGGGACTGGGCCCGGCAGGCCCCCATCAAGACCCAGTCCCGGATCGACACCCCCAAGCCGTTCGCCCGCCCCAGGGCCGGTTCGGTCATGGTCGCGGGGGTCGCCTGGGCACAGCACCGCGGCATCGACAAGGTCGAGGTCCGCGTCGACGACGGCCCCTGGCAGGAGGCCCGGCTCGCCGCCGAGGACTCCCGCGACACCTGGCGTCAGTGGTCCTACGACTGGCCGGCCACCCAGGGCGGCCACACCCTCACCGTCCGGGCCACGGACCGCACCGGCACCGTGCAGACCGAGAAACGCACAGGAACCGTCCCCGACGGCGCGAGCGGCCGGCACTCGGTCGTGGTGACCGTCGAGTGACACCCCCAGCCAACACCCCCACCCCCCCATCCCCCCAGCCCGAGCCACATTTCCCACCCCCGAACGAACACAGCCACGGCTGTGTCAACCCATAGGAGAAACACCATGAACACTCGCATCAGCCGTATCGCCGTGATCGTGGCCGCGGCCACCGTTCTCCCGCTGTCCCTCAGCGCCTGCTCCGACAGCGGCAGCGACTCCGCCAAGTCGGACTCCTCCAGCAAGGCGTCGGCCGCCGCCACCGAGTCCGACGACAGCATGGCCGGCTCCGGCGACACCGCCTCGAAGGACGAGCCGTTCGGCCCGGGCTGCGCCACGGTCCCCAAGAGCGGATCCGGTTCGTTCGACGGCATGGCCCAGGACCCGGTCGCCACGGCCGCCTCCAACAACCCGGCCCTGTCCACCCTGGTCACCGCCGTGAAGAAGGCCGGCCTGGTCGACACCCTCAACAACGCCAAGGACATCACGGTGTTCGCCCCGACCAACGACGCCTTCGCGAAGATCCCGAAGGCCGACCTGGACAAGGTCCTCGCCGACAAGGCCATGCTCACGAAGATCCTCACCTACCACGTCGTGGGCCAGAAGCTCGCCCCGAAGGACCTGGAGAACGGCTCCTTCCCGACACTGGAGAAGTCGAAGCTGACGACCTCCGGCTCGGGCGAGTCCTACAAGGTGAACGACTCCGCGAAGGTCGTCTGCGGCAACGTCAAGACCGCCAACGCCAACGTCTACATCATCGACACGGTCCTGATGCCCACCAGCTGACAAACCGCCGTACCCCGGGCGTCACAGCAGGTGACGCCCGGCGGTGAGGCTTTGGGAGGGAGAGGAACAGGGGATAGGTCATCAGCCCCGGTCGCGCTCACTGCTGCCCGAGGTCTGAGCGCCCGATCAAGAACAACTTCGCAGTCTTGAAGGGCCTCTTCGGGGTCACAACTCCGCCCCTTCGCATGTCACCGGTCCACCGTCCGGTGACTTCCCGGTCGTCCGTGCACCGCAGGACGGCCGCCTTTGCGCGCCTCGGGAAGGTCCGACTGCGTAGCCGTCTGGGAGTGAGCACATGAGCAACCACGCTGATATCCACTCACTGACCGGCGCATATGCCCTCCATGCGCTGGATGAGGACGAACGCGCCCTGTTCGAGGTCCACTTGAGGGGCTGTCGGCCGTGTCACGATGAGGTGGCCGGGTTCACCGCCACCGCCGTGAAACTGGCGGCGGCGACAGCTGTCACCGCCCCGGTGGCGATGAAGCAGCATGTGCTCTCCAGGCTTGGCGCGATCCGGCAGGTCACTCCGCCGCACCACCAGTCGCGCACGGACATCGTGCTCCGCCGGCGGCTGTCCCGGCTCGCGCTGGCCGCTTGCCTGGCCAGTGCCTCCGTGCTGGGTGTCGGCACCTTGTGGCAGCACGATCGCGCCGACGCCGCCGTGGTTGCCGCCCGGCAGACTGTCCATCGGTCGGACCAGCTGGTCGCCGTCCTGGGCGCCTACGATGCTGTCTCCCACCGGGCCAGCCTTCAGAGCGCCTCCCAGGCCACGGTCGTCGTATCCCGCTCCCGAAACCAGGCCGTCCTGATCGCGGCGGGCATCCCCAGTCCGCCTCCGGGCAAGGTCTACCAACTGTGGTACGGCGTAGGGGAGTCGATGCGATCGGCAGGTCTGATGGATGCGCGCAGAGCGACTCAGGCCGTCATACTGGCGGGTTCCCCGAACACCGCGTTCGCGGTGGGAGTCACGGTAGAACCCGCCGGTGGATCCGTCCACCCCACTTCCGCCCCCCTCGCGCTGCTCGCCCTGACGGCATGAGCGGATCCACCGAGCAGAGGTGAGGACACATGTCGGCCCTCTTCCGCGTCCGCGTCCTCGCGGTGTCGGGCACCCGGCTGTGGTGTGCCGTGGCAGGACGTCTGACGGTGAGTACCAGCAGCGCCCTGCACCAGGAACTCACCGCCAGGTGCGCCGACGCGCTGACGGTCGTCCTGGACCTGCGGGAAGTCCGACTTTTCACGGACGACCCTCTCCTCGAACCGCCCTGGCCCGCGGGCTCCCAGACCATTCACCTACTGGCTCCCTCCGGGCTGCGGGCCCAGACGGTCGACCCTCGTGTCCACTGGCACTCCGAACTGGAGACGGCATGGCAGGCATGGTGCGCTCCGTCCTCGTGAACTGCTGCTGCCTTCTCGCAAGCGTCCGCGGACCGTGTGCGCCATGATGCGCCGCTGTCCAGCGCCAGGAGACGCCTTCCCCTGCTCTCATGCACGCACTGATACAAGACGGCTCCGTCCCAGGGACGCCCGCTCCAGACGGGATTGATCCGATCAGGTGAAGGAGGAGCCTTAGGCCAAGCCGTCCGGCCCGCCGTACTGGAGGAGGTCGTCCACTGTGGTCACTTCCCTTCGGGGTTGGTGGTTGCCGTGCGACACCGAACGTCCGGACACTCATTGCCGCTCCATGGCCTTGCCCTCGAAGAGTGCGCCTTCGAGGTGTACATACAGGCCGATTCCGAAGGGTAACGCCGAGTGCATATGCGCTGTTCGTGCGCTGATTCGGAACAGGAGGAGACGCCTCCGATTGTTTACATGGCTGCCCTGTTGTTCCGTGAGAGCGCAGGCGGACATGTTCTTGACAGGCTCAACGTGTGAGGCCGGGAGTGTCCCCGTGGGCCGTGTCCGGTTCGGCGATCTTTCGCGCCTTCTCTGTGCGTGTTACACCGACCATCCAGATAGCGGCGTAGACGACGGCGAGCCCTGCCAGAAGCCGGGTGGTGTCGGGCATGCCGACGGACGCGGTCAGAGGTGCCACCGCAAGAGACGACACACCCTGGAAAGCGGAGGAGAGACCGAAGACGAGGACCATGACGCGACCACGGATGTGGTCGGGAGTTGCGAGCTGAAGGCCGTTGACGGCGAGGATCGCGCACGCGCCGACTCCGATGTGGCCTATCAGAGCTGCGGCCATGCCGGGACCGAAGGCTGTGACCTGTGCCAGGACGAGATAGCCGAGCCCGAAGAGTGCCAGAGCGGCTCCGGCTGCGTGCAGTCTCCGGCGCATCGACCCGGCGACGAGCCGTCGGCCGAGGAAAGGACCGAGTACGGCGCCGAACCCTTGTGCCAGATAAAGGACCCCGACCCCGGCGTCGCCGACGTGAAAGCCGTCGAGGGCGTACACAGGCAACAGGCCGACCATGCCGTAGCAGAGCCGCAGGCCCACGGTCAGCCACAGGAAGGCGGACACTACCGGCGTGGACCGTACGAAGGTCCAGAGTTCGGCTGTATCGGCCCGCATCCGGATCCGACGAGTCGTCATGGCCTTGGAGAGCGGCTGCCTGATCCTCGCGATGAGGAGTGCGGAGACGGCGAAGGACGCACCGTCAACGACGAGGGTGGCCGAGGTGCCCCATGCCGCGGAGACGACGCCTCCCAGGCCGGCTCCCACCAGCAGGCCCGCCGAGTACAGGCTTCCGAGCGCGGTCTGTGCCAAGGGGAGTTCACGGGAGGCGACGAGGTTCGGCAGCGCGGCCTCGGGGATGGGGCTCGCCATGGCGGCGGCGATGGACAGCCCTGCCAGGCAGCCAAGGGCCAGTGGGACGGACCGGGTGTGAAATGCGGCCAGCAGGCCGACGACCGGAATGATCGCGCCCAGGTCACACGCGATACGCAGGCGTTGCCGGTCGAACCTGTCGGTGAGCGGGCCGATCAGTGGCAGCAGCACAACTCCGGGGAGGGAGTTGACTGCGAACAGCAGCACTGTCCAGCCTGCCGAACCCGTCTGACGATAGACGAAGCTGCTGAGGGCGACAAAAGTGACCCAGTCACCGGTCAGGCTGAGAGCGGAAGCGCAGAAGAGGCGTCGGAAGTCGGCGTTGTCACGCAGGAGCGCGACAAGACTTCCGTGAGGGCGGCGTCGCGCGAAGAGCACCAGTGACTCCAGCAGTGTGACGTCCCGAATGCTGACCGGGACGAACGACGGGATGACGTCGTATGTGCTCCGCGGCCTGCGGAGGGCCACGGAACGATCGCTGGTCAATCACAGAGGTGATGCATGCCGGGCATCGTACTGGTGATGCCTCGTTCACAGCCGGAGACGGCCGGAACACGGTTCCAGCAGTTCTCGCCGAAAAAACGACGTTAGGGACTGAGCCGTAGGTCAGGCGGTGAGCCCCAGGGGGACGTGGCCGTCTGCTCGTCGTGCTCACGCAGCATGCGTATGACGGTGGCCGGGGCCGGGTGCCGGCCGCGCTCGGTGCGTCGTGGTCGCCGGGCAGATGATCCACGTTGAGCCGGATCGTGCCGTCGACCCGCACCGTCAGAATGCCGGGCAGTCCCGAGGGCCCACCCATGTCAGGATCAACGGCCAGCTGACCGGCCAGGACTTTCAGGGCGTAGGGAACATCTGCTCCGAGCCGGGCAGCGGTCTCGCGTACGTCCGGCTGAATCTCGACCTTCAGAGCCTGGTGCTCCTTAACGGTCCCCAGGGGGAGGTAGCGCTCCTCAATCAGTAGGCCCTTGCGTACCGCGGCAGCCGGTGCGACGGGCTCCTGACGTGCGGGGCAGGTCCGTCGGCCGCCCCGCACATGACTGGGCGCACGTTCCCACCACACGCACCCATTTGAGATCTGTCCAACAGCCCGCACCCGACACGGTCGGACGGCTCCAATGCCGGCTCCAGCCCTGCCGTCCCCCTCTCTGCGGCCGGCAACCAGCCGACTGTCCTTGCCCGATTCGGCCCACGGACGCCGTGCCGAGCAGGCGGCTACGAACCATGCTCGTGGTGGGACGGGCGCTGCTGTCCGACGCCATGTCCTCTGCCTGGGGCTGGCGGCCGACTTCCGTTACACCTGCATGGACGACTTGATGCAGCCCAGGGACGAGCTGACCGAGCATGAACTGGACTGCCGGAACCCTCTGGCTCTGCACGACCGCGTCCGTGACGCCCTCTCGTGACGCGACACGGTTGACGGAGGGTCAGGAAACGGAATCAGCGGCCGGCATGCCTCGTCGGCGGTTTCGGTCTCCGGTCGCACACGAGCGGGCGGCCGGAGACCTTCGCGGCGGCAGCGGCAGTGGTTGCCGTGTCGTTCAGACGGCGAGGCGACCGCCGTCGGCCACGATCACCTGGCCGGTGACGAAGCTCGCCCGGTCGCTCGCCACGAACGCGATGACCTCGGCGAGTTCCTCGGGCGTGGCGTTGCGCTTGAGCGGGTTGACCTCGGACCAGGACATGAACTGGTCGGCGCCGATGAAGTCCACCACGTTGTCGCTGTTCACGTTCCCGGGAGCCACCGCGTTGACGCGTATGCCGTGCGGGCCCCACTCCGCGGCCCAACTGCGGGTGAGGGATTCGACAGCCGCCTTCTGTGCTCCATACGTCGCCATGTGCGGCATGGCGATCGCCGCGGCGATACTGCTGATGTTGACGATGTTCCCGCCGCCCCGCTCGATCATCCCCGGGACAAGTCGTGTGCTGAGGACGAAGTTGGCGCGCACGTTGGTGTCCCATGACTCCGCGTTCGCCGCGCTGTCCTGGTCGAGGCTCGGCTTGATGCTAGCCCTGTAGCTGGCCGCGTTGTTGACCAGCACGTCGACCTCGCCCGCCTCCCTGGCCAACCGCTCGACGTCGGCGAGATCGCTCAGATCAGCGAGAATGAACCGGGCCCTTCCTCCGCCGGCGGTGATGTCGTCGACCACCTCGGCCCCGCGGTCCGCGTTGCGGCCGGTAATCACCACCGACGCTCCGTCACGTGCGAACGCGTGCGCCGTCGCGGCGCCGATACCTCCCCGCGACCCCGCACCCGTAATCAGAACCCTCTTGCCTTCGAAATCCATGGCGTACTCCTCGAAAAGGGAATAAATGATGCCTGACAGCGCGCGCCGAGACCGGGCGGAAATCTTCCTGCCCTGGTGGCTGCGCTGCATGTGCATCACGGTATGACCGGCCTGACATAGAGGCAAATAGTGGCAACGTATACTCTGCATTGACATCTTCTATGTCAGGTTGACGGTTGGATCTCGAATGAACCTGCGCCAATACGAATACGCCCTGGCCGTCGCCGAAGAAGGCTCCATGACGGCGGCAGCAGAACGGCTGGGCGTCACCCAGCCCTCCCTGTCGCAGCAGGTCGCCACCCTGGAGAAACACCTCGGGGTGCAGCTGTTCACCCGCACCCCGAGCGGAGTGACCGTGACGGTCGCTGGGCGGGCCTTCCTCGCACAGGCGGAGATCGCAACCACCGCATCCCGGCGTGCCATCACAGCCGCCCGCGCCGCAGGCGGGGAACTCACCGGCGAACTCGTCATGGCTGTCCACATGGGCCTGGGAGCCCGCCAACTGCCGCGAGCACTGGGGCAGTTGCGCAACCTCCACCCGAAGCTGCAGGTGACCCTCTACGAGGAGCCCGATCCTGCGGACATGGAACGGCTGGTCCGCCAGGGAAACCTCGACATGATTCTCGTGCACCGCTTCCCCGCCGGCTGCACCTTCGACGCTCACCCTCTGGGCGAGGAGGCCTACGTCGCCGTCCTGCCGAAAGAGCACCCGCTTCGCGCGGACGGCGCCGCCCTGCGCCTGGAAGACCTGACCTCCGAGGGATGGATCCGGTTCCGGCGCGCCAGCCTCCTCGACGACTACCTCGCCCGCCTGCTCACGAACGCGGGCCTCAGCCCGCATACCGTGGCCCGAGCCTCACAGATCTCCACCGCCGTACGGCTCGTCGCGCAGGGCCTGGGCGTCACCGTGGTCCCGGCCTCGGCCATCCCCGAAGGCTTCGAAGACCTGGCCTGCCCGCTACAGCCCACCCTGACCGAACCCGTCCTCGTCGGCGTACGGCGCAATCCAGGTTCGGCAGAGACGGCCATGCTCGACCATCCCAACCAGCAGAACTGGTGCGGTACAAGCCTCCTCCGCCAGCCCGCAACAGATTGAGTACTCACGGAGCTGCGAGGCCGGCTCTGGGGAGAGAGCTCCCCCACCGCCGAGGTGGTCCATGTGCGGCCCATTCATCGTCGAGGATCGCGCGCATGACGGAGTCACGCCGCTGTCCGGCTTTGGGGATATGTGCTCGGATGGTGCCTTCCTCGACCGTTCCAGCGGCCGTCGTGGTCTTCGCAGAGGTCTCGTTGCGTGGGGAGCGGGCTCCCCACAGGCGGTGTAGATGCAGCTCGTCGAAGGCCAATCCGAGCAGGAGCCGTACGGTTTCCAGGCCGTAGCCAACACCCCACGCATCGGAGCACAGCGCGGAACCGAAAGTGGATCCGCGCTGCTGGTGCGGGTCAGTGGCGAGCCGACCGAACCCGATCAAGTACGCCCTGACCGGTTGCACCGCCAGGAGCGCGAGCGCGTTGTCTGCAGAACTCAAGGCATCAACGCGGCGCCCGACACGCAGCCGAACGGCCGCAGCGTAGTTCTCCTGTCGCGCGGGCTCGCAAGTGCACGACGTTCCGCAGCCACTGATACGCCCGATACGTCTTGCACTCCATGTGCTTCACACCGTCCCCGAGCCCGAGCAGCACCTCATCCACCGAGCCCGCCAGTTCCGCCATCGGCGCACCCTCAACATCGGCCGCCGCCCGAACGACCGCCTGCCGGCGTGCGCGGCGCGTTGACAGCACCCCGCCGCTCACGGACGCCACGGTCTCCAGCCCCACCATGTCGCTGCCTAAGAACCGGCAGCGGACCAGATCGATCGACCGCGCTCCCGAGTTCGAGATCGGCGACGCCGAGGCAACCAAGGCGGCCGTTCTGGAGCTCGTGGACAGCGACAAGCCGCCCGCTCGACTCATCCTCGGCCGGCTGTTCCCCGACATCGTCAAGTGTGATCCTCAACCGCACTGTCGGACGACCCGTCGCCGCGCCGGCTGTTGAACTCTGATGCCGACACCCGCCCTCAAGCGACTCAAAAAGCGAACTGACCCGACTGGACGGTTCCGTCGAGTTGTGTGACTGACGAGGCTCCCGGACGCGCGAAACCGTTATTGCGTGTCTGCTTGACACCCCATAGGGAGGCTCATAAGGTCCGCGACAACTCTCGAACAGTTGTCGATATATCGAACAGAAGCTTCGACGGACCACAGCAATGCTAGGAGTTCTCTCGGCATGAAGAATTTCAGGGCAGTGCCCTCAGTAGTGCTTCTCGCTTTAGTCTTCTCGGCTTGCGGGCAGAACGGCAACGGAGACGATGAGGACAACGCCAAGGGAGCCACCATCGGTGTCGCGATGCCGACGAAATCCTCGGAGCGATGGATAGCCGACGGCGCGAACGTCAAGAAGGAACTGGAGTCGAAGGGGTACAAGGTAAAACTGGTTTTCGGTGAGGACGATCCCGATCAGCAGGTTTCTCAGATCGAGAACTTGATCACGCAGGGCGTCAAAGCACTGGTCATCGCGGCCATAGACAACAAATCATTGAACAACGTGACCCAGCAGGCCGCCGACGCCGGCATTTCGGTGATCGCCTATGACCGGCTCATCCTGGGCACCAAGAACGTGGACTACTACGCCTCCTTCGACAACGAGAAGGTGGGCGAGCTGCAAGGCGGATACATCGCAAAGAAGCTCGGACTGGAAGATGGGTCCGCGAAGAAATTCAATATCGAGCTCTTCGCGGGTTCGAACGACGACAACAATACGCGCTATTTCTTCAACGGTGCGATGAAGATTCTGCAGCCCTACATCGACAAGAAACAGCTTGTCGTCAGGTCCGGCCAAACCCAGCTCAATCAGATCACCACTCTCCGATGGGACGGTGCCACCGCACAGAAACGCATGGAGGACATTCTCACCTCGTCCTACAAGAACGGCAAGGTCGACGCGGTACTCTCGCCCTACGACGGCATCTCCATCGGCATCATATCCGCACTGAGGTCGGATTCCTACGGCTCGAAAACAAAACCCTGGCCGGTCATCACAGGCCAGGACGCCGAGCTCGCCTCAGTGAAGTCGATAATAGAAGGGGAGCAGACGGAAACCGTTTACAAAGACCTGCGGAAACTCGCCAAAGTGGCCGCCGACATGGTCGACGCAAAGCTCAAGAACAAGAAGCCGGAAATAAACGACACCAAGAGTTACGACAATCTGGTGAAGGTGGTTCCCGCCTACCTGCTGCCCCCCGTCGATGTGGACAAGTCGAATTATGTGAAAGCGCTCGTCGGGGACGGGTACTACACAGCGGATGAGCTCAAATAGCAGAACGGCCGGCGCCTCCATGTCGTTCGAGAACAAGCCTGCCGTGTGGGCATGGGCCTCGTCGACCATCGCGCCTTCGAACGTCACCGCGCTCGTCCCGTTCGTCTGCGCCGCCTCGCTCCTCGCCCCTCGCCCCTCGCCCCTCGCGATCAGGCGAGCGCAGCGGGGGCCGCTCGACTACACCCATGCCGTGCCCGCCTCGGCAAGTAACTGAATTCGACGTCAAGGGCTCCCTTGGCCCCCAGAGCGGGAGCCTGCTGGCTGCCGCGCCCGGTGTATACGCCGAGTCCGTCGCCACGCCCTCACGCTGACCGCGCACCACGATCGCAATTCTCGGTAACGGCCCTCACATCAGATGGTCATGGCGGACCGGGCGCCGCGCTCGCGGCCCGGCGCCCGGTGACCCACGCACAGTGCACCGCGGCAGGCGGGCCAGAAGCGAGAACGGATTCGGCGGAGCAACCGGAGGGCGACTCGCCCACCACGGCAGCGGGCCCTCCCTTGAGGAGCCGGATCTGACAGGTGGTGAGCCGCGCGCCGGTGCCGCAGCTCGGCGGGCAGATCAGCGCGATGTATCCCGAGAAGCCGATCTTCGACATCGCCGGCTTCCTGTCCGTACGCGGACTCGACCTGGTGGACGGTCTCGTCGGCCAGGCCGAGTCGTACTCCCCGCGCCATCTCCTGGGCCACCGGGCGGCCGAGCTGGCGTACGACGCCGACGGCCTGCCGGTCGTCCACAGCGACCAGGGGCAACGGTGCGCGCCAAGGCGGTCGCCATCACGGGCGGCGAGGGCACGTTCACCCCGCGCCCGCTGCCCGCCGGGGAGGAGTTCCTCGGCCGCGGCCTCGACTACTTCGTGCCGGACCCGTCCGTGCACGCGGACCGGGACGTGGTGGTCGTCGGCGGCGACGACAGCGCCTTCGACTGGGCGGCCCTCCTCGCGCCGACCGCCCGCTCGGTCACCCTCGTGCACCGCACCGCCCGCTTCCGCCCGCTTCCGCGCCCACGCGGCGTCCGTCGAGAAGGTCCGGGCACTGGGCGTGGAGATCGTCACCGACTGCGAGGTGAGCCGGCTCATCGGCGCCGACCGGGCGGAGCGGGCCGAGATCCGGCACCGCATCACCAAGGAGACCCGCCTCGTCGGGGCAGGCGACCTCGCGGGCCCCGCAGTCGATGCCTTCCATGGGGTTGATGTCGAGCTTGCGCTCGCCCTCGTAGATGCAGTCGACCAGGCGCTCCTCCGCGCAGGACCGGTCCATGATGTCGACGCGGACCTTGCCGGGGTAGTCGGTGATGTCGCCAGCAGGCGATCACGGTGGACCGCAAGGCCGACCCCGACTTCCGCGCGAGGACAACCGGCGCCTCTTCACGGAGGCTCTGCCGGGCCGGAACACCGCGCTCGGCTTCCCGCGGGGCGACACCGCTCGGCCCGGTAGGCGTCGACACTGCGTTGGTGAGCGGGCGGTGATCGCCGCCGACCCGTTGTCGGCGGCAGGGCCTACGGGTGAGCGCTGTCCCCCGTACGGTCCCTGCTCGCCGAGGGTGATGTCGGCGCGGTGTACGGCGTTCAGCGCGTCATCGTCGAGCGCGGCTCGGCTGCGGAACGCCGGATCGCCAGATCACCGGAGGCAGGACCGGGCTGACCTCCTCCGTCGTAGGGTCTCAACTCGCCGTGCATCGAACGGGATTCGGCACGCTCTTCGAGGTCGCGCTCGCGCTCGGTGCGGACCTCCCGCACCGGGGGTGCATGGTGGCGGACGTGATCCGGGCGACCGACCTGGCGCTCGGTGGCACACCCGCACCGCCGTCGGAAGGGGCGGCGCGGGACGGTCGGCGGTCAGGGGACCTGGTCACGGCCCGCGTGCTGGAGGACGCGCGCGCGGCGGGCCGGGCGGCGGAAACGGTGCCGCTCGCGATGTCCGCGTGCTGCGAGGCGACCGACGACGTCGAAGCGGCCGGCCGCCGGATCAAGCCCATCCGTGCCACGATCGGCCGGAACGGCGACGGCCCGCTCCTCGCCTCGCCGTCATCGAGGACTACGTGCCCGATGTCGTCGACGGCGTACATCCGGACCTGGTGCACGCCGAGGACCCCGCCGACGATATCGCCCCGGCGGCCGCGCGCCCTGCACGCCGGCAGCGTACGCGGGATGTTCCCACAGGACGTCGGCTCGTACGACCCGCCCACCGACCTCATCGAAGCCGTCGGTGCTTCGGTGCTGCCGGCCCTGCGACGAAAGCGACGCACACATGACGGACACGAACACGCTGCACAAGGGCTACGCCCCCAGCCGCTTCGGCCAGTTGCACTACGTGGAGTCCGCCGACGGTGAGCCCGTACTGATGCTCCACCAGACGCCCCGCTCCTGGACGGAGTACCCCGAATGCTCCCCTGGTCGGTGCCCGGTACGGGGCGATCGCGATGGACACCTCGGGCTGTGGGGCGTCCGCGAGACCCCACGGGCCGCACACCGTCTAGCGCTTCGCGGACGGGGCCGACGGCGCACATCTGCGAGAGCTGTGGGAAGGGCGGAGCCCCTTCTACCGGCCAGGGGAAGAAGAAGCCCTGGGCCGGTACGTCGTCGACGCACTGACCGTCCTCGACCGTGTCGAGAAGGGCCACGAGACGGTGCGCCGCTGTGCCATGGAACCCCGCCTGCCGAAGATCATCGCCCGCACCCTCGCGGTCTGCGCCCCGACGGCAGCTTCTCCCTGCCGTCCCTGGCCAAGTTCGCGGCGGCGCTGGGCCGTCCGACCAGAGTGCTGTCCGACGACGGACACAGGGCGGCGCAGGAGCAGGTGCCGCAGGAGTTCGCCGACATCGTCGTGAAGTGGGCCGACCGTGATTGCCGATCTCGCGCTGTGTCGCCGAGTGAGCGCTGATGACTCGCCTGGCCCGGGCGGGCTCGGCACCTTTCGCCGGGCCCGCCCCGCCGGCTCCGTAGGGGAGCCGGACCCGTGCCAGGCCGTCAGTGCTGCAGTGTCAGCAGACCCGGGCGGTAGGGCAGGAGGCCGTAGTCACCGCCGGAGTTGGGGCTGCGGCCCTGGTAGAGCAACTGCAGATTGCAGGGATCGACGGTCATGGTCTGATCGGAGCCGGTGCGGATCAGTTCGCCGTGGCTGATGTCGTTGGTCCAGGTGGCGCCGCTGTTGGCCTTGCCGGCGAAGGGGTTGCTCTCGGTCGCGGCTTGGGGTGTCCATGAGCCGTTCAGGCTGGTGGCCGTGAAGGAGCGGAAGTAGCGGCCCTGCCCGCCGATCGCCTCAACGATCATGAGGTAGCGGTTCTGGCCCTGCAGTTTGTAGACCTGAGGGGCTTCGAACAGGTTGTTCGTCGTATCGCTCATGACCACTGTGGAGGTAGCGCCGAAGCTGCCGGGGAAGTTTCCTATCGGCATACCGGCCCGGTAGATCTTGCCGTTGTCGCCGGCGAAGAACAGGTACATGTTGGTCCCGTCGCCGATGAGTGTCTGGTCGATGGGGCCGGTTCCGGAGCCGGAGATGCTTCCGGAGAAGAGCACCTGCGGCGATGACCAGCCATTCGGGTTGGTGGGGTCGCTCGACGTCCGGTAGGAGAAGGCGGTCCCGCCCCACTGGTAGGCGAGTACCCACACGTTCTTCGGCGCGAAGTAGAAGAGCGTGGGCGCGACGGTGGGAGTCGACATCGTGTTCTGGCCGGCCGAGGCCATGTCCGACCAGTTGGTGAACAGGCCGAAGTTCATCGAGCCCCAGCTCGTCCCCGTGTCGTGCGTCGTCGCATAGACGAGTTGCCGCCCGTTGTAGGGGGCGACGGTGAAGTCCTTGAGGGAGACCCACCCGGACTTGGGCTGCGCCAACGCGGCCGTAGAAGTCCAGCGGTATGTCGACGGGAGGTCGCACTGCCCAGGGGTTTCGGCGCCGACCTTGACGAGCTGCCACTGCTGGTTGGTGCCGCCCCAGTCGTCGTACTGGACGATGTTCGCGTTGTCGGCGGTGGAGGCGCCTTGTACTTCGAGAGCCTTGTTGGTGTGCCGCGAGATGAGCCTCACGTAGCCGTCCGAACTGTCGGCCAGTCGCCACTGCTGATTGGTGCTGTTCAGGTCGGTCCACTGGACGATCGAGCCACCGTTCGCGGTGGACCAGTTGTAGAGGTCCAGCACCTTGCCGGAGTGGCGGGATGTGATGCGGTAGTAGCCGTCTCCGGATTCGACGAACTGCCACTGCTGCTGGTTCTGGTCGTTTCTGCTCCACTGGGTGATGCGGGCTCCGTCGGTGGTCGCCATGTTGTAGACGTCCAGAGCCTTACCACTGTTGCGGTTGACCAGCACGTACGAGGCGTTGGGGTCCACGGTTGCCGCGGCGGCGGGCTGGGCGCCGAGAAAGGTGGCCACGAGCAGCAGGGGTGAAAGAACGGCGAGCAGGCGTCTGGGACGAACCGGGGACGAGCGTCGGAACCACATCAGAGAGCCTCCTTGAGGGTGGGGCGAGGCGACGCGGACGAGCCGAGGAGCAGCCCGACAAGGGGACCCGGGACAGCGTCGAAACATTCGAGGAATTCCCGGATCCTTCGACGCCACAAGCTAGGAACGAGCGACCTCTCGGTCAAGCCTTGTCACGCACATGTCCGCAATCAGCCCCTCACCGCCAAGGGCTTCGCGAGCGGCCTCGGGGACGAGAAATGCTCCAGCGAGCAGGTCTCATCCGGCCCGTCGATCCAAGGGCCGCCACACAGAAGCGGGAGGTCGGCGCGAGGGGTCCGCACGCTCATCCTTGTCTCGCCCCGGGCTAGGCAGTGTCCGCCGATGGCGGCGTCGGGCGTTCCCGCCCTACTCGACAACGAATCGAATGTTTCGAAACAGAAGGAGAAACTTTCTTATGGTGAGCGGTGGCCAAAGGGGTTGCGCCTTCACTTTCGACGGCCGGTCGTTGACCATCGCCCGGCCTGGGATGCCCTGGCGCAGCAAACGGGTCGAACTGCTGCCGCTCTCCCGGCTCCGTGCCTGCTACCTCCGCACGTCGGAGAGCCACGACATCGAAAGCCTCAACTTCTCTCTGGTGTACGACACCGACACGGTGCTGATCGGCATCAACCGGCAGTACTACGAAGGCGACGCCCATTGGTTCGCCAAGTACCTCCGCGAGGCGATCCGCGAGCGGCTGCGCCGCGTCTTCAAGAACTGGCTGTGCATCGCCGGCACCCAACAAGCCGTCCAGCGCGGCCTGCACATCGTCGGCGTCGACCAGATCGTCGACTGCCACCCCATCCTCGAACGCGCCCTCCACCACTGACCGCCCGGAGGTCCAGTCCGGCACAGGTAACGGCTGCCGTCCGAGAAACCGCTCACGCAACTGAACACGCGGACCACGCCACGCACCGGTTGATGCTGGATGGCGGCCGCAAGTCCGTTCAGGCCATGGCGTCTCGGTTGCCGGACGGCAACGAGCAGAACCTGCAGCAGTTCGTGAATCAGTCGACCTGGGATCCGGTGCCGGTGCCGGTGCCGGTGCCGGTGCAGCAGCGGATCGCTGAACGGATGCTGCCGCTCGTCGCTCCGACGGCCTGGGGCATCGATGACGCCCACAGGTACGTCGCCGACATGCTCGCCGGCATGGACGTCCGGTACGACCACCGGCTCGTCGGCACCCTGTGCCCGGACATGAAGACATGAGGGTGACGCTGGAGCGGCCCGACCGGACGTCGTCACCGCGGTGACCCGGCCGGCGGACCTGCTGCGTGAGGGTCGTGGGCTCCTGCCCGACCTCGCGACCGGGCGGAGGTCCGCGACGTCGCGGCCGTGTGGACCGGACAGTTGAACGCCGTCACCGCCCGCACGAACCAGGTGGACGTCGACGCGTTGCTCATCCGGCCCGACTGCTGTGTCGCCTGGGCCCTGCCTACCGGGCAGGACCTCGACGCCACCACGCTGGTGCGTGCGCTGGGCACCTGGTTCGGCCAACCGGTCTGAGCACCGTATTAACAGTCGTCTCAGGTTCGCTCGGTACGAAATAGGCATCCCGTTAAGCGATGTAACTCGTATGTAGGAGGCTAGTGATGGCAGTCAACTCAGCGCCGTCCGGGCAAGCTCCGGCCGGTCGGTTGGCAGGCCGGTGGGTGCCATGGTTGGTGATTGGCCTGTGGCTGGTGCTGGCGGCGGGCATGGTGCCGCTGAGCGGAAAGTTGAGCTCGGTCACCACCGACAGCGCAGTGGACACCCTGCCGGCCAGTGCCGAGTCCACCAAGGTGGCGGTGCTGGACGACAGTCTCCCCGGCGGTGACAACAACACGTTCGTCTTCGTGTACCACCGCTCCGGCGGCATGACCGACGCCGACCGCGCGACGGTCGAGCGCCACTACAACACCCTTGCCAAGCGGTACCCGCCGAAGGCGAAGAGCGCCGCCGGTGAGGACGACGAGGGCTCACCGGCGAACCCCTCCACCGACCGCAAGGCGATGATGTTCACCCTTGAGGTGAGCACGGCCTACGGCGCACCGGAGGACCTCGTCGGCCCGTTGCGTGACGCCGCGAAGGACCGCCCCTTGGGCCTGGAACTCGACGTGACCGGCCCGGGCGCGATCGACGGCGACATGGATGCCGTCTTCGACGGCATCGACGTGCAGGTCCTCCTCACCACCATCGTCGTCGTCACGCTCCTGCTCATCCTCACCTACCGCAGCCCGGTGTTGTGGATCATCCCGCTGGTGGCCGTCGGCGCGGCCGCACTGACCTCGATGGGGACCGTCTACCTGCTCGTCAGGGGCTTCGGCATCGTGGTCAACGACCAGAATTCGGCGCTGCTGACGATCCTGGTGTTCGGCGTCGGCACGGACTACGCGCTGTTGCTCATCGCTCGCTATCGGGAGGCACTGCACCACCATGAGAACGTCCGGGTCGCGATGGTCCACGCGCTGCGCTGCGCGGCGCCGGCCATCGTCGCGTCCGCGGCCACCGTGGTCGCCGGCCTGCTGTGCCTGCTCGTCGCGGACCTGAACAGCACCAGCGGATTGGGTCCGATCGGTGCGGCCGGCATCCTGTGCGCGCTGGTGGCCATGCTGACGCTGTTCCCGGCGGTGCTCGTGGTGCTCGGCAGGCGGATCTTCTGGCCGGCCATCCCGCGGCTCGGCATGGCCGTGGAGGAGAAGCCGGGGCTGTGGGGACGGCTCGGCATCGCCATCAGCCGCCGCCGGTGGGTGGCGACGCTCGGCTCGCTCGGAGTCCTCGGCGTGCTCGCCCTCGGGCTGGCGGGCAACACCGGCGCCCTGCGGGAGCAGGACCAGTTCCTGTCCGCGCCGGAGTCGGTCACCGGCTTCACCGTTCTGCGCCAGCACTTCCCGGAGCTCGGCGGCCAGCCGATGACGGTCTTCACGCGGCCTGCACACCAGAAGCAGGTGCTCGACATCGTCAAGGGCACCCGCGGTGTGGCCCAGGCCGTCCCGGAGCAGACCAGCCGTGGCTGGGCCAACATCTCCGTGTTCCCGAAGGACGCGCCGGACACCGCCGCGGAGTACGACACGATCAAGCGGGTACGCACCGCCGTGCACGCGGTGAGCGGGGCGGAGGCAATCGTCGGCGGGCCGAGTGCGGAGAACCTCGACACCGAGGTGACCACCAAGCGCGACGAGAAGCTGGTGATCCCGCTGGTGCTCGCCGTCGTCCTGATCGTCCTCGGGCTGCTGCTGCGCGCGATCGCGGCTCCGCTGGTCCTGATGGCCACCGTGGTCGTCTCATTCGCCGCAGCCTTCGGCGGCAGCGTGTTCGTCTTCGACACGATCCTCGGGTTCAAGGGCATCGACTATTCGGTGCCACTGCTGGCATTCCTCTTCCTGGTGGCACTCGGCGTCGACTACAACATCTTCCTGACCAGCCGGGCCCGGGAGGAGACCGTGCGTCTCGGCACCAGAGAGGGCATGCTCAAAGCCCTCTCCGCCACCGGTGGCGTCATCACCTCGGCAGGCCTGGTCCTGGCGGCCACGTTCGCGGTCCTCGCCACACTTCCGCTGGTGATGCTGATCGAGGTCGGGTTCCTGGTCGCTTTCGGCGTGCTCCTCGACGCCCTGCTGGTGCGGTCGGTCCTGGTGCCCGCCCTCACCTTGCTGATCGGCCGCCGGATCTGGTGGCCGAGCCGGCTGTCCCGGCCGGCGGCTGAAGTGCCGGACGGTCAGCAGACACTCGCCGACGACGAGGAACAGGAGCCCGCGCTGCAACGGTGAGCGCGGCGGCACGGACGAGATCCGGGACGGGGCCCCAGACCCGTCCCGGATCTTTTCCATTGGCCCGACGGTCGCCGCCCTTTGGTCCTGCGCCACACGCCAGGGACGGGGTCGGCGCACCGTGTCCTGCCCGGTGGTGGGCCGCGCGAGCCATTGCCCGACGGTCGCCACCCTTGGTCCTGCGCCGTGCGGCCGGGGCTTGGGATGCGCATCGCGGTGTCCTGCCCCGACGGTGAGCCGCCGGGGCCATGCCTGAGGACCGCCGCCCCTGTCCCGCGCCGCGCCGCCGGGGCGGGTCAGCGCACCGCGGTGTCCTCCCCGGCCGTGTCCTCCCCGGCGGCGCGGCGCGCGACCGGGGCGACCGGGGCGAGCGGGGCCGCGGCCGGAAGGTCGACCCGAAGCAGCGCGCCACCGCGTGCGGAGCGGGCGACGGTGGCCCGGCCGCCGTGGGCATCGACGACCCGCTGCACGATCGACAGCCCCAGACCGGATCCCGGCAACGCCCGGGCGCTGTCAGCACGGTAGAACCGGTCGAACACCCGCGGTACGTCGGCCGCGTCGATACCCGGCCCGGCGTCGTCGACCTCCAGCACCGCCGACGCGCCCTCGGCACGGAGCCGGACCTGGACCGGCTGGTCCTCGGGGGACCACTTGCCGGCGTTGTCGATGAGGTTGAGCACCGCCCGCTCAAGCGCAGCGGGACGCCCGCTCACCCACACAGAGGTCACGTCGAGCGCCATCTCGACGTCGGGCACGCGGGAACCCGCCCGGGTCGCAGCGGCCACCACCACGTCGGCGAGGTCGAGCACCTCGGTGCTCTCGTCGCTGACGTCACCGCGCGCCAGGTCGGTCAGCTCGGCGGCAAGGGTGCTCAACTCGGCCACCTGGGCGCCGAGATCGTTGAGCAGCCGGGTCCGGCTCTCCGCCGGCAGTGCGCTGTCCAGGGTGCCGCGCCGATCGAGCCGGATCAGCAGCTCGACGTTGAGGCGCAGGCTGGTGAGCGGGGTCTTGAGCTCGTGGGCGGCGTCCTCGGCGAGCAGCCGCTGGGCCCGCCGGGAGTCCCGGAGCGCGGCGAGCATGTCGTTGATCGACTGGATCAGCCGCCGGATCTCCCCACCGCCCTCATCCGGGATGTCGGCGTCGAGATCCCGGGTGTGCGCGACATGCACCGCGGCGGCGGTCAGCCGGTCGAGCGGTGCCAGCCCGGTCCGCGCCACGGTCCTTCCGACCAGGGCGCCGCCGACCACGCAGAGCAGCCCGATCAGCAGCATGCCGAACCCGAACTGGTTGATCGGGCTGTCGTCGACGACGTGGGCCACCTGGACCGCGCCGTCGCCCGCCCGCAGCGTGTAGATGACGTAGCCGTCCTCGTCGCTGTCGTTCGACTCCATCAGGTCGGCCGACGCGCCCTGCGCCACGCGCCCGGCGTCCTCGCTGACCGGGGGCAGCGCGGGTTGGCCGACCGGCGTCCGGATCGAGCCGTCGGACAGGATGACCCGCACCAGCCGACCGGATCCGGGATACGGCGGTAGCTGGACCCGCGCCAGACCGGCGCGCTCCGCGTTCGCCGCCAGGACGCGGGAGTCGGCGCGCACCTGATTCTCGGCGGTGTCCTTCAGCTCCAAATCCAGTAGCTGGCTGGCCACCTGGAAGGCCACGAACACGCTGACCGCGATGGCCGTCGCCGCGATCACCGTCAGCCTGGCCCGCAGGGACCATCGGCGCCACCATCGGGTCAGCCGGCGCGGTTCCCGGCCAGGGTGCCTGCTCACGGAGGTGTCTCCCGCAACGTGTATCCCAGGCCGCGCAGCGTGTAGATCAATCGCGGCTCACCCTCGGCCTCCATCTTGCGGCGCAGGTAACTCACGTACACCTGAAGGTTGTTGGCGGTGGAGCTCATGCCGAACCCCCAGATCGCCCCGAACAGCGCGTCGCGGGTCACGACCCGGGTCGCGTTGCTCACGAGGACCTGCAGCAGGGAGAACTCGGTGCGGGTCAGGCGCAGCGGTCGCGCGCCCCGCCACGCCTCGAACCTGTCGGGATCGAGCCGGACGTCGGCGAACGACAGGATCTGCGACTCGTCGTCGGTCGGCATGCGCCGGCGCAGCAGGGCCCGCACCCGGGCCAGTAACTCCTCGGTGGCGAACGGCTTGGGAAGGTAGTCGTCGGCGCCCGCGTCCAGCCCCGCGACCCGGTCGGAGACCTGGTCGCGGGCGGTCAGCATCAGCACCGGCAGATCCCGGCCCGCGGCCCGCAACCGCCGGCAGGTCTCCAACCCGCCGAGGCGGGGCATCATCACGTCGAGGAGCAGCAGATCCGGCGCGTCGCCGCCGACTCCGTCGAGCACGGCGAAACCGTTGGCGACGGTGCTGGTGTCGTAACCCTCGACCTGGAGCACCCGCTCCAGCGACTCACGGATGGCCGCCTCGTCATCCGCGATCATGATCCGCACGCCGGCCCGCCCCCCTCCAGTCGATACTTTTTCCGCTCATTGTCCCCGATCAACCTGAGGCCAGGATTAGAGCGTCGCCGCTGTGGTGCCCGCGGGCCGTGCTCTTCCGGATGCCCAAGATCGTGCCCTACGTGGTGCGGCGGACGAGGCGCTGGTAGCGGCAGGGGGTGGTGGAAAGTCCGGGAAATGCCCGGTAGTTGCGTGGCAGACGCTCGTATCGGGGACTGCGTCTGCGGTAACCGGACAGCCATGACATCGTGTGCTCGATCACCCACCTCCGACGCCCTGATCGCTCGCTGGATTCGATGTCTTTCCGGGCGATGAGCACTCCGATACGTTTCCAGCGGAGCCGTCTGCGCAGGTCGGCGCGGTCGTAGGCTTTGTCTGCTGTAGGCGCTGGGGCTTGGAGTACCGGCCGCGGTGAGGGTCGTGTCTCCTCACGTTGTTCTGGGGCTGACTCCGGTCACTCGTAGGCTCGGAAGGCCCGGGGATGCTGGGTGTGGCTGTGTGTCTCCAGCCCAGTGGTGACTTCCAACGATTGGCCACCCGGCATCCCGCGATGACCCGCGCGGGATCTGTCGCAGCGTGTGGTCAACGCAGAGAATGCATTGCTCGAACTGCTCAGCCATGTGCGGGTGTTGAGCGACGGTGAGCCGGTGACGTAGGTGATGTGCCCTTCAGCCGGTTCACCGCGGCGACGACATTGCGGTCGAGCTGCGGTTTCTCACCTCACGTCGCCTGCACCTGGCTGCGGACTCCTGCTGGACCTCGTCGACCGGGCGGAGATCCACGACGCCGCGGCTGCGTGGACCTGACGGGTCAACACCGTCACCGCCCGCACGGACCGGGGGGATGTCGACGCCTTGCTGATCCGGCCCGACGGCTGTGTCGCCTTGCCCGTGCCCACCGGGCAGGTCCTCGACGCCACCACGCCGGTGCGTGCGCTGGGCACCTGGTTCGCCAACCGGCCTGAGCGCATTAACGTTCGTCTCAGGTTCGCTCGGTAGGAAGTAGGAATCCGGATAAGCGAGGTACCCGTCGTGGCTTGCAGACGGATGCCGCCCGGATACCGCACTACACAAAAACCCGAGGAGAAACTGACATGAAGTCCAACGCAAACCCTGTGAAGCGCCTCGCGACGGGACGCCGCGGCTTCTTAGCCGGTACGGCAGCACTTGGCATCGGTGCCGGCTTGTCCACGCATGCCATCGCCTCCCATGTGGCAGCGGACGACGAGACTACGAATTTTTCACAGCGAGACCAGGACCTGCCCTTCATCGGCACGGAAGAGACCTTTTCCACCCATGAGTTGATGGTACTGAACGACAGGCTGTTCCTTGAAGATACTGGTCTTGCCGAACTCGGCCCGCGCCGCATCGGCGCAATGGACAAGGCGGGACTCAACGTTCAAATCCTCTCCGCGCACACGCCAGGCGTGCAGAATGTCAAAGGTCAGAAAGGCATCGATTTTGCGTATCGTCTCAACAAGCTGCTTGTCGATGGACCGATGGCCACCTACCCGGGGCGGTTCGAGGCATTTGCAACCTTGCCTCTGCAGAATCCGGAGGCCTCGGCAGACGAACTGGAACGCACAGTTCGGGAAGATGGCTTCCTGGGATGTCTGACCAATGGAATCATCGGGACGAAATTCCTCGACCATCCAGACTTTGAGCCCCTGTTGGCGCGCGCCGAAGCCCTTGATGTGCCGATATACATCCATCCGGGCCTGCCGCCTGACGAGGTTTTCGAAATCTACTACAGCAATATGCGGCCGGAATACCAGAAAGAGTTCCAGGACCAGGTTCTCAGCATCTCTGCATATGGATGGCACCAGGAAGTCGTCACCCAGTGCCTCCGGATGGTCACCTCAGGAGTATTCGACAGGCATCCCAAGCTCCAGATCATCATCGGCCACATGGGCGAGGGTCTTCCGTTCTTCTACGAACGCGTCGTGGAGAAGATGAGCGAAGTAACCAAGAAGAGCCTGGACAAGCCGTTCGAACAGTATTTCCACGACAATTTCTGGTTCACGACCAGCGCATTCCCCCAGACAGAGCTGCTCGATCTCCTGTTGAAGCACATAAGTGTGGATCGAGTGATGTTCGCAACCGACTACCCGTTTGCGGATATGAAAACTCAAACCGACTGGTTCCGGGGAGTCGCTCTGCAACGCGATGCCAAGGAAAAAATTGCGTACCGAAATGCGGAAAAACTGTTCGGAATCAAAGTCTGACACGTGGCGACGGCCAGAGTGATGCCCGTGAAGTGACCGCGCCGGCGTCGGCAGAAGCGGAGTTTTCCCGCGCGAGAACGACTCCAGTTTCACGGCTGCGCTGGTGAACCTGGAGTGCTGCCTGAACTCAGGTAACCGGGATGGTCCTGTCCTGCTGCGCTGCCTACTGCTCGAAGGTGGTCGTGGTCAGGTCATAGCGGGCCGCGTGCGGGGTGGCCGATACGGTTATTCCAGGTCTGGCTGTCCGCCGCAGGTGCGCCTAGGTGCTGCTCCTGCTCCTCCCGGGAGATGGAGACGGCGGTGATCTCGCGGCCGGCTGTCTTGGAGAGGACGTCCACGATCTCGGGGGGCTACAGCGCGTCGCCCGCGAACTCGATCTCGGCTTCGTCACACGTGACGGCGATCAAGAGATCGTGCACGCCCGTCTGTCGTCGCTCCCTCTTCGGCTCGCGTCGCGGTGTCACCACAGTCCTTTGGCGACGGCAACGGAGGCATCATCGTGGTGCTTCCCGGTGCTGCGCAGGAGGTGGCCCGCGATCACGGCCGCGGAGTGCCCGAAAAGGCCGGGAAGCGCCTTGGGACTCCATCGTTCGCTCAAACCGTCGGAGTGCATGACCAGCCTGCTTCCGGGGAGGCAGCGTGGGCCATGACGGGGTCGAAGGAGTTGACCACGCCCACCCGTCCGTCGCCGCGCTCGGAGCGGGTGGCCTGGTCGCGCTGGATTACCGTCCTGCGGTTTTGGGCCGGGTTCGGGGGCCGCGTTCTCGGTCATGGCCGTCTCCTCAAGGCGCCCTTGGCCGGAATTCAACAGTGCCGCTGCGTCGCCTCAGGCATGCACGGTTCGGATAGACCCTGCGCGCATCGGATAGAGGGGAGACAATCGCGCGCAGTTCATTGGATCCATGACCGAACACCACCACCTCACAGAACCCTCAGCGTGCCCGGTAGCGTGCGCCATGCCGTTCGGTGAAGGAACCGGGCAGCTGACGGCCCAGGTCCGGCGGCTGGCGGCGTTCGACGGCCATGATCTGCTGGACCTGCTGTACGACCTCACCGTCCAGGTCCTCGCCTTCCTGCCCGTGGACGCGGCCGGCGTCACCCTGCTGATCGACACGACGGGACCTGTCCCCGTCGCGGCCAGCGACGAACGCTGCTGGCGTCTACTCACGGCCGAGCACGACCTGGGAGAGGGACAGACCATCGACAGCGCGCCCGGACACTCCCCCCGCACACACACCCCGCCCAACGGAAACTCTTTCCCGGTTCTCACCTCGTTGGCACCCGATTCGCCGGGGGCACAGCGGTGGCCGTACTTCGCGGACCAGGCTCGCCAGGAAGGTGTCAGGGAGCCGCCGCCGTCCTGCTGGGACCAGCACGAGCGCCGCCTCGCCGTACTCACCCTCCACACCGCGAAACCGAGGCCCTTCACCACCTACGACACCGCTCCCGCCCGGCTGCTCGCCGACGCCTGTACGCAGGCCATGCTGCGCCGGCAGCCCGACGGCCGGATGCCCGCCTGGCAGCGCCGCACCGCGGACAACAGCATCATCATCGAGCAGGCCAAAGGAGTCCTCGCCCAGCGCCACGGCCTGCACCTGGACGACGCAACGAAGCAGCTCCGCCGGCAAGCACTCGCCGACAACCGCACACTGACCGCCACGGCCACCGGGATCGTCCGCAGCACCCCGCACGACCCCCTCGCTGACCGCGCACGCGATAGCGTCAATGGGGACTGCTGTCGCCCGCCCCACAAGGCGGTGAAAACCCCCTGCTGAACAAGGTGGAGCTCGACGACCGACCCCTCGCGCCAGCCGTCGGCGCGGTTCTCGTCACAGCGTTCGGTCTCACCAAGGCGGACGTTCTCGCACCGGGCACGTCCCCGTTCTGCAGTGGAGGTTCCTCCGTCAGCCGCGCGGGGGGGGCGCGGGCGAGCAACCCGCAGGGCACTACGGCGATGTGGGTGCGAGACCGACTCGACGGGCTGTGGTGCGACGAGGAATTCGCAGACTGGTACCCCAGGGACGGCCGCCCCGGACTTTCGCCCGCTCAGCCGGCCACCGTGTGCGTGCTGCAGTTCCTGCTCAATCCGTCCGACCGAAAGGCCGCCGAGGCTGTGCTCTGCCGCCGCGATTTCACGTACGCCCTGGCCAAGCGATGTCTGCTTCCCGCCGAGCACCTCTTGGACGGCGGTTACCTCTCGGTGGCCCTCCTCGACCAGGCCGGCCGCACCCACGGCGTCACCCTCATCTGACCGGTGAAGGCCAGCGACAGTGGCAGCCCAACGAGCAGACCGGCTTCGCCCGCGACGACTTCACCATCGACCTCGCGAATCGGCAGGTCGCCTGTCCACGCGGCCAGGCCACCAAGAGCTGGGGGAGGCTCCGGCTCAAGCCCCCTACATCGCCGCCCGCTTTCGCCCCCGCCATTACGACCCCTGCCCGGCCCGGTCGTCATACGCTCGCGGCCGTGCTGCCCGCACGGTCTGCTTCCTTCCCCAACAACCGCATGGACTCCAGGCGCGTAACCGCGCCGACCAGCAGGACCCCGCTTGGCGCCAGCTCTACGCCGTGCGCTCCGGAGTCGAGTGCACAATCGCCGAGTCGGCCACCGGGCGCGGCGCTGCCGTTACCACGGCCTTGCCACGACTCACGTCCAGCACGTCCTGACCGCGATCGCCGTGAACATCGAACGCCTTACCGCACAAGATCCCCAGAACGCCACCCACCGCCCTCGCCGAGCGACAGCGTTTCAGCCATGCCTTGTGTCGCACGACTTCCCCCGCCCCTTGTGGTGGCGCCAAGGAAAGTTGATCCCCACCCAAGATCCCCGACAGAGTCGCTCACTGAGACCTCTGCACATGATGCGGGTGCAGCCGCTGGGATTCGGTGGGTCGTGTCAGCCGGGCGATGGGGTGAGTGCGGTGCGGTCGAACGGGCCGCCGTGCGCGGCGGCGTATGCGATGGCGTCGTTGACGGCGTCGAGGCCGAACGAGCGGACCCGTTCGGGGGCGAGGTCCACAGCGCCCGAGGCGAGGAGCCGGATGATGCCGACATTGGCTGTGCGCGGGTACATCCACTGCCCGCGTACGGTGATCGAATTGCGCATGATCCATGGGTACGGCAGGGCGAGGTCGTCGCCACCGAGCATGCCGACGCCGCCCATGAGGACGACGCGGCCATATTCGCGCACGGTCATGGCCGCCGCGCGCGACACCGAGCTGGGTGCGCTGGGTGGGAGCAGGTCGATCACCATGTCGACCGGCCCGCCGGCCGCATCCAAGATTGCCGCGCGGTCGGTGGCCTCGTCCGCGGTCAGCGGGACAGGGCGCAGCCGCGGGCCGAACCGGTCGGCCAGGAGGTCGAGTGCGGCCCGGTTGCGGCCCGGGGCGATCACCCGGCCCGCACCCATGGCGAGGGCGACCGCGACCGCGCTGCTGCCGAGGTTGCCGGTGGCGCCGCTGACCAGCAGTGTCTCGCCTGCTGCGAGTTGGCCTGCCAGCAGTCCGCCGTAGGAGATGGCGTGGACCGTGAGCGCCGCCCAGCGGGCCGGATCGTCTCTGGCCGCGGGGGGAAGCGGGAAGACGTTCTCGGTCGGGACTCGCATGAGTTCGGCGAACGCGCCGTCGTGCAGGTGGCGGGCGAGCTGTGCGCCGCCCTCGCCGCGCGAGCTCCAGCCCTGGAGCGTGATGTCAGGTGTCAGGGCGTCGTCGCGTGAGCGCACCGTCGAGTCGCACCACACCAGGTCGCCGACGCGCAGCCGGGTGGCGTCCGGACCGATGTGGAGGATTCGGCCCACACCGCCGACGCCGGGCACGACAGGGGGTACGAGGGGGTAGTTGCGTCTGCCGCTGAAGACGTCGGCCGCGTAGGGCGCCACGCCGGCGGCGAGCACCTCGACCACCACCTCGCCGTCTCCGGCCTTGGGGTCGGGCAGCTCCCGCACTGTGAGCGGGGCGCCGAACTGCGTCAGAACTGCTGCTCGCACGTGATGGCCTCCTGGTTCGTCCGTGCTCGTGGGATCGACGTTAGGAGCTGGACGGGTATGCGGGAAGCGATGATCTGGCATGTGTGGTATGCGTAGGCCGCATGGACATCTCCAGTGCGGGACTGCGGGTACTGCGGCAGATCGCCGAGTCGGGCAGTTTCACCGCGGCGGCCACCCACCTCGGCTACACCCAGTCGGCCGTCTCACGCCAGGCCGCCGCCCTCGAACGCAGCGCCGGTGCCGTCCTGTTCGAGCGCCGCCCGGACGGGGTGCGGCTGACCGCGTCCGGCCTGACCCTGCTGCGGCACGCCCACACGGTCCTGGCCTCGCTCGCGGAAGCCGAGCGCGAGCTCGCCGGCGTCGACTCCCGGACCGAACGGGTGCGGCTGGGGGTGTTCCTGAGCGCGGGGGCGGCCATCCTGCCCGCCGCGCTCGCACGGTTGGCGGAGGCCGGCCCGCCCGTCACGGTCACCACCAGCGAGGGCACCACACCCCGTCTGGTCCGGGCGCTGCGTGCAGGGTCGCTCGATCTCGCCGTGCTGACGTCCCGCCCGCCGCACCGGCCCTTCGACGGCGACGCGCCGCCTCTGCACGTCGAGACCGTCACGGACACCGAACTGGTGGTGGCGGTGCCGTCGACCGGAGAGTTCGCGGGACGCACCACGGTGCACGTCGACGAGCTGGTGGACGCCGGGTGGATCGCCGGCCCCTCGTCGAGGGTCGAACCGCTGCTCGGTGTCTGGCCCGGTCTGCCCGGACGGCCACGGATCGTCCACTCCGTAGGCGACTGGCTGACCAAACTCCAGCTGGTCGCCGGCGGCTTCGGCGTAACGACGGTGCCGTCCCGGCTCTCACCCCTGCTGCCGCCCGGGGTGAGTCTGCTGCGCGTGGACGGCGCACCGCCCGAGGTCCGCCGGGTCCTCGTGGCGCGCCTGCCCGGCCGCCCCACCCCGGCGATCACGGCCGTCACCCGAGCCATCACGTCGACCGCCTGAACCACCGCAGCCGCGCACGAGCGCGTGCATCCCTCAGCTCCTCGCGAGCAGGCACCACAGCCATCACCGGCCTGCTCTTCGCGGTAATGGCGACGGCGCCGGTGACACCACTGGTCCTCACCGAAGCCGGGGAGAACACAGCGGTGCTGATCGATCCCGGCCCGGGGCCAGGTGTGGACCCCGCACGGCATCTTCGTTTGACCCACGCGCGAGGCGACCTGCTCACCGGACTGCTCTCCGGAGGCCGTGGGGCCAAATCCTGCCCCGTGAGCCGGACGGTGCGCGTGCCCGCCTGGCGGATCGTCGCGGGTGAGGTTGCGCGGGCAGCGCTGTTCGGTTGAGGTCTGACAGGGTGACCGGTCACACGGCAGTCAGGCGCCCTTCGGAGCCCACCGTCGCGTGCCCGAGTTCCCTTCTCATTTCCTGGTGGCCCCCGGGCTCGTTCCTGTTGCCCCCCGGGCACGAGGTCGATCTTGTCCTCCTGGTCCGCTTGGTCCTTTCAGGTCCCTTCGAACCGTGTCCGGGTCGGTCGGGGGTGACCGGATACAGTGCGCGGGACGGCCGCCCGGCCAAGGAGGGGAAGCGTGACCGACACCAGTAACACCCGGCCCACCGACAGTGAGGCACAGGCCGAGCGGCCGAGCCTGCTGCACCGCCTGATGCGTTATCTCCCCCTGATCGCCCCCGTCCTGCTGTGGGCCGTGCCGTGCTGGGTGCTCCTGTACGCCGGACAGGAGTGGCCGTTGCCCGTCACGCTCGCCGGCACCGCCCTGTTCGTCCTCGGCCTCGTCGTCATGCCGCTCGCGATGGCGCGCGGTCACGGCCGACGCCAGCAGGACCGGGCGGCGATCGTCGGTGACACCCTGCTGGGCGCCAGTTGGACCCTGTTCACCTGGTCCGTGCTGCTCGGCGTCCTCCTGCGGCTCGCCCTGACCGTGGCCGGTGTCGGCGAGAGCCAGGACCGGGCCCGGATCGTCACCTGGGCCGTCCTCGGCGTGACGGTCGTACTGCTCGGCTGGGGATACGCCGAGGCCCGCCGGGTTCCGCGGGTACGCAGTCTCGACGTGCGGCTTCCCCGCCTGGGATCCGGGCTGGACGGCCTTCGCGTCGCCCTGATCACCGACACGCACTACGGCCCCCTCGACCGCGCCCGCTGGTCGGAGCGGGTGTGCGAGACGGTGAACACCCTGGACGCCGACCTCGTCTGCCACACCGGAGACATCGCGGACGGCACGGCCGAACGCCGTCGTGCCCAGGCCGCCCCGCTCGCCACCGTGCAGGCGACCCGGGCCCGGGTGTACGTCACCGGCAACCACGAGTACTACAGCGAGGCCCAGGGCTGGGTCGACCTGATGGACGAACTGGGCTGGGAGCCGCTGCGCAACCGCCACGTGCTGCTCGAACGCGGAGGCGACACCCTCGTGGTCGCCGGCGTGGACGATGTCACCGCCGAGTCCTCCGGCCTGGCCGGACACGGCGCCCACCTCGACGGAGCACTCGACGGCGCCGACCCCGAACTGCCCGTCCTGCTCCTGGCCCATCAGCCCAAGTTCATCGACCGGGCCGCGGCAGGAGGCGTCGACCTCCAGCTCTCCGGCCACACCCACGGCGGCCAGATCTGGCCCTTCCACCACCTCGTCCGCCTCGATCAGCCCGCCCTCGCCGGGCTCAGCCACCACGGCCCCCGCACCCTCCTCTACACCAGCCGCGGCACCGGCTTCTGGGGCCCTCCGTTCCGCGTCTTCGCCCCCAGCGAGATCACCCTGCTCGTACTCCGCTCCCCGCAGCAGCCCACCTCGACGTAACGGAGTAGCGGAGGCACCGAGTCACGGAGTAGCGGAGTCACGGAGTAGCGACGTAACGGCAATGGACTGGCCGACCGGCGGAGCTCGGCAGTCGTGCGTGTCGCGTGCCATGGAGTCATCTGACGGATTCAGCGGTGCGGGCGGCGGTCAAGACTGAGCTGGTAGCACCGCAAGTCTTCGTCCCCACTCCTCAGGAGCAGACCGTGTCGGCCTCGTTCGTACCTGTCGTCTTCATCCATGGGCTGTGGCTGCACGCATCGTCGTGGCAGCCATGGCAGGACCTGTTCTCCGAGCACGGCTTCGATCCTGTCGCGCCGGGCTGGCCCGGCGAGGCCGCGACCGTGGCCGAGGCGAGAACCCGGCCCGAGGCCGTGGCCGGCTTCGGGATCGACGACGTCACCGCCCACTACGCCGAGGTCGTACGCGGCCTGGACCAGCAACCGCTGCTGATCGGCCACTCCTTCGGCGGACTGATCGCGCAGAAGCTGCTCGGCCAGGGGCTCGGCCGGGCCGCGGTCGCCATTGATCCGGCCCAGATCAAGGGGGTCAAAGCCCTTCCCTTCGCGCAGTTGAAGGCCGGGTTCCCGGTGCTGGGGAACCCCGCGAACCGGAGCAGAGCGGTGTCGCTGACGGCCGAGCAGTTCAGGTACGGCTTCGGAAACGCGGTGCCGCAGGCCGAATCGGACGAGCTGTTCGACCGCTACACGATCCCGTCGCCCGGGCGACCGCTCTTCGAGGCGGCCTTCGCCAACTTCGCTCGGAACTCCGCCGCGAAGGTGGCGACGGACCGCTCCGATCGCGGGCCGCTGCTGTTCATCTCGGGGCAGGCCGACCACACCGTCCCGGACGTGGTGACCCGCTCCGCCCACCGTCTGTACCGCGGCTCGTCCGCCGTCACCGAGCTCAAGCAGTTCCCGGACCGTGGTCACTCCCTGGCCATCGACCAGGGCTGGCGCGACGTGGCCGACCACGTCCTCGACTGGTCGAAGCGGCACGCCGTCCAGGCCTGAATGCCATAACCGGATGTAACGAGCCGTGACAAACCGACTGCCCAGCACGTCAGGGGCAGTCGGTTTGTCGTGTGTCCCCCACTCCGACAGCCAGACAGGCGGACGGGCGGGCAGGCGGGCAGGCGGGCGGGCAGGCGGGGGGCAGAAAGGCCGTAGGAAAGGGGGATGTGCATGAACGTTGTCGCGCACTGTGTCGTGTACCGGGCAGACAGTGCCGGGTCGCCAGGTCCGGCACACGGCTCCGGTCCCGGCCGGACCCCGGCCCGGGCGGCCGGTGAACACCGGACAGCGGGGCATCCACCTTCTCGGCACTGGTTGGTCACCGGTGTCTTCCTAGGCTCCTGCTGCCGCACACCGACGGGGTGATCCCACAGGTGAGGCGGTACGCACCGGCCTCTTTGCCCTGATCCGTCGACCGCACACGGACCGCACGGGCAAACCTCCCCCTCAGGATGCGCCCCATGACGCCCTCTGCCCCGTCCCCTGCCTTGGCCCCCGCCTCGTCCCCCGCCCCGTCCTCTCCCCGGCTCGACGAGGTGCAACAGCACAACGTGCAGGCGTTGTTGGCCGAGCACCGGCCGGCGGTACTCGCCTACGCGGAGAAGCTCCTCGGCGACCGGCACGCCGCCGAGGACGTCGTCCAGGAAGTCCTCATCAGGGCATGGCACCACATCGACCGGCTGATGTACCGCTCCGGTTCCGTGCGCGGCTGGCTCATCACCGTGACGCGCAACCTCATCATCGACCGGCTGCGCAGCGCGGCCTCGCGCCACGAACTGGTCGGCGCCGAGGACACGGACATCGCGCAGCGCGATCACGCCGATGCCGTGGTGGCCTCGATCGAGACCACCGCCCTGATGCGCCGACTGCCCCTGGAACACCGGGAGGTGCTGTTCCACACCTACCTCTGCGGTCGTACGGTCCGGGAGACCGCCCAGCTGATGGGGGTTCCGGCGGGCACCGTGAAGTCCCGTCAGCACTACGCCCTCACCCGGCTCAGGCAGCGTTTCCACGGCGACAGCCCGGCCGTGGACCCGCGTACACCCGCGTAGGCCCGCGTACACCCGCGCGTAGGCCCGCGTAGGCCCTCCCGAGGCACGAGGCACGAGGCCCGAGGCACGGGTCACGCGGGTGCGGTGACCTTCACCCCGAGGAGCGGGAGTTCCACCGATCCCCCGGCCTCGGCGTGCCAACGCCATCGGGCGTCGGGGAGGTCTCCGCACACCAGGCCCGTCCACCCGGCGCCTCCCGGACCGCACAGTTCGAGGAGTTCCGCGATCTCGTGCCGGGTGGGGGTGCTCGCGACCACCACGACTCCGCGTACGGGGCGCCGTACCGCACCCGCGCGGACCGTGCCCGTGCCCCGCACGTCGCGGGAGGAGCGGTGTCCGTCCGACTCGGTCGGCTCGCGCAGCCCGGCGGGCAGGGTGAATCCCGCGCCCCCTTCCGCTCCTTGCCGCAAGGTCACCGGGATCTCCGGACGGCTGCGGGCGAGTTCGGCCAACAGACCGCTCACGACAGCCCGGCCGACCCCGGCGTCTCCGGTGACGCTCAGGACACCGTCCAGCCGGCTGAGGTCCACCAGCAGAGGAGCACCCTCCTCGTCGATGCCGACTCTCACCAGGCAGGCCGAACCGTCGGTGGAATCCGTACGGGCCGTGGTCGTCGCGTCGGCGCCGCGGCCGAGCCAGTCGGCCGCCTGGCGGCGCCAGCGGGCCGGGTCGAGCTGCTGCCAGGACGCGGGGACCGCGGCTGAGGCCTCGACCCACACCGTCGCCCCGGCGGTATCCACCCGCAGCGCGTGCACGGCTGTCTCCGGGCGGCCTTCCGAACCGGCGAACTCCCGCAGCACGGCATAGGCCCGCCGGACCGGATCGGCGTCGCCGGAGAACCTGGCGGAGAGGGCCACGCGTTGACGCAGGCGACGGCGGCGGCGAGCGGGTTCGCCCAGCCTGCGCAGCTGACGGAGGAACGCCCGCCAGGTGCTCCGTACCCGCTTCCTGGCGAGAATGGCCGCGGTGACCAGGGCCAGCAACACCGCTCCGGCGACGGCCAGCAGAGCCGGCAACGGCACGACGACGGTGGTGGTGGCGGAGTCGGGCTGTGCTCCCGTGTCGCCGGGGGCCGCCTCCTGCGGTGGTGTGGCGGGTGCGACTGTCTCCGCACCGGCCCCGGTCTCCTGTGCCACCTGCACGTCCGGTCCGGTGGCGTCCTCGGGGAGCCTGAGGATCCAGCCGGGGCGGAGCGCGTCGCCCTGTGCGGTGAGCGCTCCTCCGTCGGGCTGGGAAAGACCGCGGTTGAGGTCGAAGATCTCCGCGGCCCTGGCGGAACTGCCGAGAGTGCGGGCGGCGATCGACTCCAAGGTGTCGCCACCGGCGGTCCGCACGACGAACACCTTGACGGTGTCGCCGTCCGCGGCGGTCGCCCGGCCCGTCGTCACCCCTGAGGCCAAGGCCGTGACGAGGGCGAGAACGATCAGCAGTGCCGCCCCGCCATGGGTGAACAGTGCCCGCCGCACACCCCGTGGCCGGCCGGATCCGTTCGTGTCCGCTGAGCCCATCATGATCGATCCATCCGTGTCTCCCGGTGTACGTGTCCGCGCTGGGCGCGGCTGTGCTGGGCGCGGCTGTGCCGTGCGTGTCTGTACCGTGCGCGGCCGTCGTGCGTGTCTGTGCCGTGCGCGGCCGTCGTGCGGGACGACGGCGGCCGGGCGCGGGCGCATGTCACGGGGTACACGGCACCGCCGCGGGAAAGGTTCGCTTTCGACTCCCTCCCGTCCCCCGCCACTCCCGCATCGGCGAGGGGGGAGCGACCGCGGACGGACGGTCGGCCGGCCGCGAAGGACCGGTGTACGGGTGAACCACTCGGGCGGCTGTCTCGTGTACCTGCCGACCAGCAGCCGAATCCCCGGGAGATGCCGTGGCACGACAGCACGTTTCCGGCTTCGAGGTACTCGGCATGTCCGAGGACCCGACGCCCGGGGATCCCGACGAGATAGGCCGCCTGGAAGGCCGTTATCGCGACATCGGCGAGAAGGCCGAGGTCGCGGCCCGGCATCTGAGCGAGGGCGGCGCGGTGGAGAAGGGCACCGGCGACGCCATGACGGCACTGCAGAACAAACTCCAGGACCTGCCCGGCAAGATGCGCAGGACCCAGAAGTCCTTCCTCACGGCGGCCGAGGCGTACAAGGCCTACGCCGCCGCGTTGACGGAGAGCCAGGCCATGGTCGACCGGGCGATGAACGAGGCGCAGTCGGTCGCCGGCACCGCGAACCGCGTGCTCCCGGAACTGCCCACGGACCCCACCCCGGAGCAACGGACGGCCGCGACACAGCAGCGGGACCGGGTGTCCGCCGCCCAGGACGAGCTCAACTCGGCGAAACGACTGGCCGAGGACGCCCGTAATCTGCGCCAGGCGGCTTCGTCCAGGGCTCAGGACACCCTTGACGAAGCCGCCGGCGAGGCCATCCCGGAGCGCGACTTCTTCAAGAAGGTCGCCGACTTCTTCCAGGACTTCCCGTTCGTCCAGATCCTGCTGTCCATCATCATCGCGGTGACGTCGATCTTCTTTCCCGTGGTCGGATTCCTTCTGGGGCTCGCGACGTTCATCTTCAATCAGATCGTCGCGGGGCAGACCGGCGCTCTCAAACTCGGCGACCTCCTCATCGGGCTCGTCGCCCTGATACCGGGCGCCGCCGCGTTCAAGGTGGGGGGCGCCGCGCTGACCCGGGTGGCACCGGCGCTGAGCAAGCAGCTCGGCGGTCTCCTCACCAGAACCAGTGGCTCGTTCACGCGGCTCAGGGAAGCCTTCGCCGCGACGCGTGTCGGCGGGGCCCTGCTGGGCAGCACCACGGCGCGGATCGGAGGGGAGATCGTCGGCAAGTTCGCGGTGGGTGCCGTCACCGAACTCCTGGTCAAGGCTGCCAACCGCGACAAGATCACCGCGGGCAACATCCTGGCCGGTGCCGCGGCGGGTGCGGTGGCCGGCGGCCTCATCCGGGGAGGCGGCGCGATACGGAACCGGGGGGACAAGCCGACTCCTCGCGCGACGGCGCCGGACGCTCCCCCGGCCGCTCCCCCCGCCGCGAACGCTCCCCCCGCGGCGGTCCCGCCCGTGACGCCCGTGGCTCCGCCAACGACACCGCGAACGACTCCCCGTCCCCTGGACGACGTACCTGCCGCCCCGGCCGGGACGGCTCCCGCGCTCTCGCTCGGAGAGCGCTTCAAGGCCGGGCTCAAGGACCAGGCTGCGGAACTCGCCCCGGCCGGTGCGGAATCGGGCGCCAAGGTGATCGTGGCGGTCGGTGAGGGGACGCCGCTGAACGAGGCCGTTGCGGGCGAAGCGGCCAACTTCATTCCCAAGTCGCCCGGCCCGGCGGCCCACAGGGGGCTGGAAGCGCGAGCGGACCAGTTCCTGGGCCGGAGGACTCCGTCCGAGCCCGGGCCGTCCGCACCGTCGTCACCACCCTCGCCGCCCTCTCCTACCCCGCCGTCCTCACCGACCCCGACGCCTCAGCCGTCCCCGCCGTCGAGTCCGCGGCCTTCGGTGGGCGACGGTGGCCTCCCGGCCGACCGGCCCGCCACGCCGGTCCCGGTCCCGATCCCGACCCCGACACACCAGGACTCCCCGGTGTCTGCGGACGGCCCGCAGACGCCGACGCCCCCTGGGAGCCCACGTCCTTCGCCCGAGAACGGGCCGCCGCCTCCCTCCCCGGCCTCGGCCGATCCCACGGGTTCCACCGATTCCACCGACGGGTTCGCCGGCGCTCCTTCGTCGCCGACGACGGACGGATTCGTCACAGCGCCCTCGTCGCCGACGGCGGACGGATTCACCACGGCCCCCTCCTCCTCGACGGCGGACAGGTTCACCACCCCTCCCTCCTCACCGACCAGCGACGCGTTCACCACCGCGCCCTCCTCGCCCGTCAGCGACCGGCCGGACTCGTCCGACTCCCCGGCCTCGCCGACGTCACCGACCGCGCCCACCTCGCCCACCGCGCCGGCGGATGCGGCCGACGTCCCCCGTCCTCCCTCCCCCGGCGCCTAGAGCCACCGGACACAGAACCCGGAACACCGGACGCGGCCCGCGGCCCGCGGCCCGCGGGACACACGGCGCAGCACTCAGCGCGCAGCGCGCAGAGCCAAAAGTCTCCGCCCACTCCCTGGGCGGGTTTCCCACCCCTACGCAAGGAGCACAACCATGCCCAACTTCGCCGTCAACTCGGACGAGACCGCTGCCGCCTCGGCCTCCCTCCTCAACGACTTCTCGTCGCTGCAGGACAAGCTGACCGAGGTGCGCGGCAAGATCACCCAGCTGCTGTCCCAGGGCTACAGCACGCCCGCCGCACAGCAGAAGTTCCAGCCCTTCTTCGACGAGTTCGCCAAGGGCTTCGAGCAGGTGAACCAGGGACTTCAGGGGATCAGCCAGTACGTCAAGGCCGTCGGCGACGCCTTCTCGCAGACCGACGAGCAGCTCGGTTCCAACCTGGGCTGACGTCCCGCGTGACCCCGTAATCCCGTAACCCCGTCATCCCGTAACTCCGTTGCTCTGCAACCCGGTTCGCGCCTCCGTCGGCCCGTCATCCCGTCGCCCCGCCGTCACCCCCATGTGGAAGGACATCGATCACCGTGCGATTGAACGTCAGCGTCCGTGCCCCCCAGGACGAGGGGGTGTCCATCCCTGTCGTCGTCGACACCGAACCCTCCGCCCGGACGGGCCGGCTCGCGGCGGAACTCGCCCGTGCGGTCGGGCAGGACGGTGCCGGCGGAGGGTTCGGCGTCGACCCCGCCCTCTACATGGGGGCCGAACCCGTCGATCCGGACCTGACCCTGCAGGCCGCGGGGATACGCGACGGCATGGACCTCGGTCTCGGTGCGCCCCTTCCCTGGGCGCCCGAGCCCGAGGGCATGACGGAACTGCGGCTGGTCTCGGGGCCGGGGGCCGGCACCGTCTTCCGTCTGACGCCGGGCGAGTACGACCTGGGCAGCGCGCCGAACTGCCGTGTCCGGCTGGCTTCCTCGGTGCCCGCGTTCGCCGCCCGGGTCCAGGTCAGGGTGGACGGCACCGCGTTCGTCTCCCCCGGTGAGGCCGCGCAGCTGGACGGCCGGCCGCTGAGCGACGGGGCGGCCTGGCGGGCGGGCAGCCAACTGGCCGTCGGGGACGTCCTGCTGGAGCTGAGTTCGAGGACATCGGCCAAGGCGCCGCTGACCCCGTCCGACGACGGGCTGGGGCTGGAGTTCAACCGCCCGCCCCGCTTCCTGCCCACGCTCGGCAATCCCCGTTTCCGCCTGCCCTCACCACCCGTCAAACCCGACAAGCGCCCGATTCCCCTGCTGCCGATCCTGCTGCTGCCGGCGGGAAGCGCCGTCATCGCCATCTTCGTCACGGGGCGCTGGACCTTCGTCTTCCTGGCGCTGCTGTCACCGATCGCCGCCCTGGTCACCCAGTTCGGCGGCCGCAAGCAGGCGATGCTCAAGTACCAGGAGCAGTTCGCGGAGCACCAGCGCACGATGGAGCGTCTGCGGTCGGACATCGAGGACGCCGTACGGGAGGAACAGCGCGCCCTCAGGGCGGCGCACCCGGATCCTGCCGCGCTGCTCCAGATGGCCTCCCAGCCCTCGGAACGGCTCTGGGAACGGCGCTGGCAGGACGCGGACTTCCTCACCCTGCGGGTGGGTACCGCCGACATTCCGTCCTCCGTGAGCGTGGAGGACCCGACGAAGGACGAACACCGCCGCACGACGGTGCCCGGCCTCAACCAGGTCCCGGTCACCGTGCCCCTGAGACGTGCCGGAGTGGCGGGCATCGCCGGTCCGGGCTCCAGCGGGCTCGCCGGCTGGCTGGCGGCACAGGCCGCGAGTCTGCACAGTCCGGCGGATCTGCGGATCGTCGTGTTGGCCGGCCCCGACGCCGAGCGGGACTGGGCCTGGACACGCTGGCTGCCGCACTGCCGGCCGCAGTCCGAGGACACGTACGCGCTGGTGGGATCCACCGCCGACTCGCTGGCCCGGCGCATCGGCGAACTCGGCCAGCTCGTCGCGTCCCGTCTCGCCGCCGGGCCCGAGCTGCGGCGGGGCGGGGTGGCCGGACAGCCCGACGTCCTGGTGATCCTGGACCAGGCCCGCCGGGCCCGCTCCCTGCCGGGTGTCGTCGCTCTGCTGCGCGACGGCCCGTCGGTGGGGGTGCACACGATCTGCATGGACCGCGAGGAGCGTCTGCTGCCCGAGGAGTGCGGAGCCGTCGTGGTGCTGCCCACCGGGACCGACGGTGGTTCCCGGGTGCGCACCGGCGGGGGCGCGGCACTGGAGGACGTACGGACCGACGTTCCCGATCCCGGCTGGTACGACCGGCTGGGGCGGGTCCTGGCGCCGTTGCGGGGCGTGGGCGACTCGGACGAGAGCGTGCTCCCGGGCGCCGTGCGGCTGCTCGATCTGCTGGGCCTCGAACCGCCGACGGCGGAGGCCGTGGTGGCCGGCTGGGCGCTGTCGGGACGCAGCACCCGCGCGGTCATGGGCACCGGCTACGACGGCGACTTCGCCGTGGACCTGGTGCGGGACGGCCCGCACGGTCTGGTGGCGGGCACCACCGGTTCGGGCAAGTCGGAGCTGCTGCAGACCATCATAGCCACGCTCGCCGTCGTCAACCGGCCCGACGAGATGACGTTCGTCCTCGTGGACTACAAGGGCGGCAGCGCGTTCGCCGAGTGCGCGGAACTGCCGCACACTGTCGGCATAGTGACCGACCTGGACACGCACCTGGTCGAACGTGCGCTGGTCTCGCTGGGAGCGGAGCTGCGCCGCCGGGAGGCGATCCTGTCGGAAGCGGCGGCGAAGGACATCGAGGACTACCTCGACAAGCGGACCAGGGGCGGGGACGTGCTGCCGCCCCTGCCGCGACTGCTGCTCGTCATCGACGAGTTCGCCTCCATGGCGCGCGAACTCCCCGACTTCATCTCGGGGCTGGTCAACATCGCGCAGCGGGGACGGTCCCTGGGCATCCATCTGATCCTGGCCACGCAGCGGCCCAGCGGTGCCGTGACCGCCGACATCCGGGCCAACACCAACCTGCGCATCGCGCTGCGCACCACGGACACCGGTGAGAGCCGGGACATCATCGACGCCCCCGAGGCGGGCGAGATCTCCTCCGCGACACCCGGCCGCGCCTACGCCCGGCTGGGCCCTTCGGCGCTGCTGCCGTTCCAGGCGGCCCGGGTGGGCGGCCGAAGTCCCGCGGCGGCGGCCGTGGTGGACACCGAGGTGCCGGTGCGGGCCCGCACGCTGAGCTGGCAGGAGCTGGGCGGGCCGGTGGCCCGCAGGCCAGGCTCCTCCGCCGGGAACGTCTCCGCCGTCACGGATCTCTCCACGCTGACCTCGGCCGTCGCCCGGGCGGCCCGGCTCGCGGAGGTGGCACGCCAGCCGAGCCCCTGGCTGCCCGCGCTGCCGGACGTCCTCGCCTGGACACCCGCGCAGTCCCCCAAGCCGGTCGCCGACCGCGAGGCGTCGCTGCCCGCCGTCGCCTACGGTCTGGTGGACCTGCCGGCCGAACAGAACCGCAGTCCGCTGGTGTTCGACCTCGACCGGGCGGGCCATCTGCACATCGTCGGCTCCGCCCGCAGTGGCCGCTCACAGGCGCTGCGTACGCTGTCGGCGGCGCTGGCCCAGGCGCACGGGGTGGAGGACGTGCATCTGTACGGCATCGACTGCGGCAACGGCGCGCTGAACGCGTTGACCGCGCTGCCGCACTGCGGTGCCGTCGTGGACCGCAAGCAGACCGAGCGGCTCAACCGCCTGCTCGACCGGCTCGTCGCCGAACTCAGCTCGCGTCAGACGCTGTTGGGTGCGCGCGGGACCGCCGACCTCGCCGAGCTGCGGAGCATGGCGCCCGCGGACGAGCGGCTGCCGCACATCGTGGTGCTGGTGGACCGGTTCGAGGTCTTCGAGCGCGAGTTCGCCACGTTCGACAACGGCAGTTTCCTGGAGCGCATGCTCAAGCTCCTCAGGGACGGGGCGGGCGCGGGCATCCACGTGGTGCTGGCCGGCGACCGGGTGCTGGGCAGCGGCCGGTTCGCCGGGACGACCGAGGACAAGCTCGTCCTGCGGCTCAACGACCGCTCGGACTACGGCACGGTGGGCGTTCCGTCCCGGTCGGCGCCGACCGATCCGGCGCCGGGCAGGGCGCTGCGGGCCCAGGATCTGAGCGAGGCGCAGATCGCCGTGCTGTCGACGGACCTGGCCGGCACCGCGCAGGCCCAGGTGCTCACGGAACTGGGAGCCGCTCTGGCCCTGCGGGAGGCGGAGGTTCCCGACGCCCGGCGTCCGGCGCGGCTGGACGTCCTGCCCGACCGCATCTCGTACGCCGATGCCACGGCGCTGCACACCGCGGGAGGTCCGCTGCGTCCGCTGGTCGCGGTCGGCGGCGACACGCTGGTCTCCCTGGGTCCCGATCTGGCGGACGTGCCCACGTTCGCTATCGCCGGCCCGCCGCGCACCGGCCGCAGCACCGCTCTGCTGAGCGTGGCGTGTTCCGTCCTGGCGGCCGGCAGCGGTGTCATCGTGCTCGCTCCGCGCAGGTCACCGCTGCGTGAACTGGCGGGGCGGCCGGGTGTCGTCGCCGTTCTCACCGAGGCGGACGTGTCGACCGCCGTGTTCCGCGAGACGCTCGGAAGCGTCCCTCAGGAGACCGCGGTGATCCTGGTGGACGACGCCGAACTCTTCATGGGCGCGGAGATCGACCCCGATCTGGCGTTGCTGGCGCGCGGCGGAGCGGGGGCCGGCTGGGGGCTGGTCGTGGCGGGCAACGCCGAGTCGCTGTCCCTGAGTCTCGCGGGCTGGGTGGGTCAGGTGAAGCGGAACAGGTCCGGCATGCTGCTCTCTCCGCAGAGTCTGAGCGACGGCGATGTCGTGGGCGTGCGGCTCACCCGCGGGCTCATCGGCGGTGCTCCGCAGGCGGGACGCGGTCTGCTCCACCTCGGGGACGGCACTCTGGCCGCCGTACAGGTTCCGGCCACGAGCCCCGAGGACTGACGCCGGCGGACAGCGGCGCGACGAGGAGTGGGGTGGAGGCCGGTCGGCC
>NZ_JBHXTO010000088.1:0-40870 GCF_042677425.1 Streptomyces sp. NPDC127119
GTTCCCCGCGCCCCTGATTGGGGGCGCGGGGAACTGCGCGGGTGACCCCCACCGGGGCTGCAGTCGAATGGATCGTGGCGGTCGTGGCTACTTCACGTTCAGGAGTTGTTCGATCGGGTCTATCGCGAAGTAGATCAGGAACAGCGCCGACGCCCCCCACAGCAGCCAGTGCACCTCCTTCGCCCGGCCCAGCACCGTCTTGATGAGGACGTAGGACACGAACCCCGCCCCGATCCCGTTCGTGATCGAGTACGTGAACGGCATCACGGCGATCGTCAGGAACGCGGGGATGGCGATCTCGTACTTGTCCCAGTCGATGTGCTTGACCTGCGTCATCATCAGGAACCCGACCGCCACGAGCGCCGGCGCCGCCGCCTGCATCGGCACGATCGTCAGCAGCGGCGTCAGGAAGAGCGCGCAGGCGAACAGCCCGCCCGTGACGAGGTTCGCGAACCCCGTACGGGCCCCCTCGCCGACGCCCGCCGCCGACTCGATGTACGACGTGGCGGAGGACGCGGACGACGCGCCGCCGGCGACCGCGGCGGCGCCGTCGATGAGCAGGACCCGGCCGAGGTTGGGCACCCTGCCCTCCTCGTCCAGCAGCCCCGCCTCGGCGCTGATGCCGACGACCGTGCCCATGGTGTCGAAGAAGTCCGACAGGATCAGCGTGAACACCAGCAGCACGACGGTGATCACACTGACCTCGCCGAACGCGCCGAACAGGCTGAAGTCGCCGAGCAGTCCGAAGTCGGGCGAGGCCACCACGTCGTCGGGCACCTGGGGCGTGGTCAGGCCCCAGCTCTTGACGTCCGCGATCTCGTCGATGACGATCGCGACGACCGTCATGGTCACGATGCTGATCAGGATCGCGCCCCTGACCTTGCGGGCGAGCAGTCCGATGGTCAGCAGGACACCGAGGCAGAACACCAGGATCGGCCAGCCGGTCAGCGCGCCCGTGGCCCCCAGCTGCACCGGCACGGTGGTGTTGGCGGCATCCGGTATGCGGCTCACGAACCCGGCGTCGACGAAGCCGATGAACGCGATGAACAGCCCGATGCCGACGCTGATCGCCTGCTTGAGCGGCTGCGGGATCGCGTACATGACGGCCTCGCGCAGTCCCGTCACCACCAGGACGCAGATCAGCAGGCCTTCGAGGACGATGAGGCCCATCGCGTCGTCCCAGCTCATCAGCGGGGCGATCTGGAAGGCGACGACGGCGTTGAGGCCGAGCCCCGCGGCGAGCGCGAGCGGCAGGTTGCCGCCGACACCCATCACGATCGTCATCACGGCGGCCACCAGGGCGGTGGCGGTGACCAGTTGGACGCTGTCGAGCTGGTCGCCGAACTTGTCCTTCGCGCTGCTGAGGATGATGGGATTCAGGACAAGGATGTAGGCCATCGTGAAGAACGTGGCGAATCCGCCGCGCACTTCCCGGCCGACGGTGGAGCCCCGGGCGGAGATCTTGAAGAACCGGTCGACACTGTTGGCCTGGGGCGGTCCGGCGCCTGGCCGGTCCTCCACCTGCTGCGTTTCGGACATGGCGGATGCTCCTCGTTGCCTGCGTGCCTGGTGAGCGGATGCTGGCTGGATTGTTCCCGCGTTGAACCAGTTTCAGGTTTTCATCGTGTTACAGAATGAACCGACAGGGAGAGGTCGCCCGTGGGCACTGTCGTCGACGACGCCGCCTCCGTGGAGTTCCACGACTTCTTCGAGCGGCACTACTCCGAACTGGCCCGCCTGGCCCATCTGTTGACCGGTGAGTCGGACGCCGCCGACGACCTCGCGGCGGACGCGCTGCTCGCACTGTGGCACCGCTGGGACCGCGTGCGCGCCGCGGACCACCCGGTGGCGTACGCACGGGGTGTGGTCGCCAACATGGCGCGCAGCCGGATCCGCAGCGCGGTGCGCGAACGACGACGGATCACCCTGTTCTGGTCGCAGCGCGAGGACAGGACCGAGAACCCCGACGTGCCCGGCATGGTGGACGTCCAGGAGGCGCTGCGCAGGCTGCCGTTCCGCAAGCGGGCGTGTGTCGTCCTGCGCCACTCCTTCGACCTCTCGGAGAAGGACACCGCGCTCGCCCTCGGTATCTCGGTGGGTACGGTGAAGAGCCAGACGTCGAAGGGGATGGCGGAGCTGCAGCGGCTGCTGGGGTCGCGGGACGCTCCGCGGCGGATGCACGCGGCGGCGCTGCGTGCCGGTGGCACCGGGGGGATCACCGGGGGGAGGGGCCGATGAAGGACGTGCACGGCGAACCGCGTGGCGGACTCCACGACGAGTCGCGCGACGAACTGCGGGCCCGGCTGCGGGACTCGGCGGAGTCGTACGAGCCCGATCGCGCCCGCATCCTGGCCCGCGTCGAACGCGGTATGGCCGGTGGGCAGAGCGCGCCGGGTCCCGCCCCGCGGCCGACCGCGCTCGGCTGGTTCCGTGTCGTCGGTGCCACGGCCGCGGTCGCGGGCGTGCTCGCGGTCGGCGGCTACGCCGTGGCGTCGGCGCTGAAGGCCGAGGCGCCGGACGACCAGACGGTGGCGGTCAGCCCCAGCCCGGTTCCCTCGCCGGAGCAGGAGGCGTCGAGCCGTGCCCCGCTCCCGCCGGACCCGGCCGGTTCGTCGGCCCCGCCGGAGCGTTCGAGCCCTCCGGCCTCCCCCACCGCCGGTGGCGGCACCGGTACCGCTGCCGAGGACGGGCCGTTGTGGTCGGACGGATCGGTCGACCCGCACAGCAACGCTTTCTGGGCGCAGAGCAACGTGACGGTGAAGACAGAGAAGCAACTCACCGCGCTGACGGTCGTGTTGAAGGTCAGGCAGACCGGCGGAGTCACCTCGACGGGCTCCTGGCGCTCCGCCCCCGAGGACGACTTCACGGCGTCCGTCGCCGAGAGGGACGGCTTCCTCACCTACACATGGACGCTCAGGCCGGGCCGTACGGTGTGGCCGGGCGAGTGGGTGTTCGCGGGCCAGTACGACCACGACCGCGGTGGCCGCGACGCCGGGGACGACACGTATACGGCCGACGCCCGGGCCGGCGGCCGAGTACTGGCCGTGGCGGGCGGCTTCGCCCGCGCCGGCTCCGGCGACGGCGACCCGTAGGAGCGGGCGCGCCCCGCAGGACCGAAGGTCGAGAAGAATCGGCGCACGCGGCAACCCATGCCGTCCGGGTGGCGACCAGGAGACGCAAGATCTCTCCCCACCTGAAGGAACGGGACATGACCTCACGCGTGGAACCCCGTGCACGTCACCGCCGCAGGACCGACCGCAAGCGCGCCCTCCTCGGTGGCGTGTCCGCGCTCGCCCTGACGGGAGCCGCGATGTTCACCAGCACGATGATGTCGACGGCGAGCGCCGCCACCACCTGGCCGACCGCCACCGGCAGCGAGGCCGTCTCGTCGACCATCGCCGTCTCGGGCACCCGGGACGGGGGCTACAAGCGCTACTACGGCAGCGGCGATCTGGCCGGTGACGGTCAGGAGGAGGGCCAGGACCCGATCTTCCAGCTCGCGGACGGAGCGACGCTGAAGAACGTCATCATCGGCGCGCCCGGCGCCGACGGCGTGCACTGCCAGGGCAGTTGCACCCTGCAGAACGTCTGGTGGGAGGACGTCGGTGAGGACGCCGCGACCTTCAAGGGCGGCAACTCCGCCGTCTACACCGTGTACGGCGGCGGGGCGAAGAAGGCCGCGGACAAGGTGTTCCAGCACAACGGCGGCGGCAAGCTCGTCGTCTCGAAGTTCGCGGTCCAGGACTTCAAGACGCTGTACCGCTCCTGCGGCAACTGCTCGACGCAGTACAAGCGCACCTCGATCTTCAACACCGTCGAGGTGACCGCGCCGGGTTCGCGGCTGGTCGGCATCAACACCAACTACGGCGACACCGCGGCCCTGCGGAACATCACGGTCGTCGGCGACAGCAGCAAGAAGATCGTGCCGTGCCAGAAGTACATCGGCAACAGCACGGGCGCCGAGCCGACGACAAACGGTTCGGGCCCGGACGGAACCTATTGCAACTACACGGCATCTGACATCACGTACCAGTGACCACAGGGTCGTTGGACGCCACAGATCTGCTGGCCTGAGCCCCCCTCGGCCAGTCAGGGCGACGCCCCTCGCCGGTGACGACCGCGAGGGGCGTTCGCATGCCTCCCCGCGAAACGCACCGAAACTTTCGCTCGCTCCGGCCGGGCTTGCGCCGATTGACGCACCGTCCGCACCTGGTGACACTCCGAGGGCGATCCATCCCAACAGAATCCACCAGACCCCCACAGGATGTGTCATGCGCCCCCGCCCAGCCCGAGCACTCCTGATCCCGATTCTCGCCCTTTTCACCCTCCTCCTGAGCGGCGTGACCGACGTGAGCAACGCAAGCGACTCAAGCAACGCGACCGACACGGCCCGACAGAAGTACGCCGGCTATCTCTTCGCCTACTTCACCGGTGAGGGCACGGCGGACGGCGAGCAGATCCGTTACGCCCTCAGCCGCGGCAACGACCCCCTGCACTGGCGGGAGTTGAACGCCGGGAAGCCGGTCCTCACCTCGACGACCGGCGAGAAGGGCCTGCGCGACCCGTTCGTGATCCGCTCCCCCGAGGGCGACACGTTCTACATGATCGCGACCGATCTGCGGATGTACCGCAATTCCAGCGGCAGTTGGGACCACGTCCAGCGGCACGGCAGCAAGTCGGTGATGGTCTGGGAGTCCACCGACCTGGTCCACTGGACCGACCGGCGCCTGGTGAAGGTCGCCCCCGACAACGCGGGCAACACCTGGGCGCCGGAGGCGTATTGGGACGAAAGCCTCGGTGAGTTCGTCGTCTTCTGGGCGTCCAAGCTGTACCCCGACGACGACCCGGACCACACCGGCTCGACGTACAACAAGATGCTGTACGCGACCACGAAGGACTTCCGCGCGTTCGGTGAGCCGAAGGTCTGGGACGACCCCGGTCACTCGGTCATCGACTCGACCGTGGTGAAGCACAAGGGCACCTACCACCGCTTCACCAAGGACGAGCGCGACCCGAGTTCCTCCAGTCCCTGCTCGAAGTTCATCACCGCGGAGAAGTCCACCTCGCTCACGGACACCTCGTACGACTTCGTGGCGGACTGCGTCGGCAGCGGGTCGATCGATCGCGGTGAGGGGCCGACGGTCTTCAAGTCGAACACCGAGGACAAGTGGTACCTGTTCATCGACGAGTACGGCGGGCGCGGCTATGTGCCCTTCGAGACGACCGATCTCGACTCGGGCCGGTGGACGCCGTCGGCGAACTACCAGCTGCCCGCGAGTCCCCGGCACGGCACGGTCATGCCGGTGACGCGGGCGGAGTACGACCGGCTGCTCGCCGCGTATCCCGAGAGCGGCACCTCGGTCGTGGACGCCACGGCGAGGGGCCAGAAGGGGTACGCGGTCGTCATCGAGGCCGCCTCCGAGGTCGTCCTGCCGATGGAGCCGGGCGAGGACCTGTCGAGGCTCGCGCCGAAGCTGTGGATCGGTGAGGGTGCCCGGGTCAGCCCCGCCTCCGGGACGCGGCGCGACTTCCGCACACCGCAGAAGTACAGGGTGACGGCCGCCGACGGCACGACCCGCACCTGGACGTTCGAGGCCGTGTCCACCCGCAGCCCGGTCCTGCCGGGGCTGTACGCCGACCCCGACATCCAGTACCTGGAGGGCCGTTACTGGATCTACCCGACGACGGACGGCTTCCCCGGCTGGAGCGGCACGAAGTTCAAGGCGTTCTCGTCGAAGGATCTGGTCCACTGGAAGGACCACGGCGAGATCCTCGACCTGGGCCCCGACGTGTCCTGGGCGGACAAGAACGCGTGGGCGCCCGCGATCGCCGAGCGCGACGGCACGTACTACTTCTACTTCTGCGCCGAGCAGCAGATAGGCGTGGCGGTGGCCGACTCCCCCGCGGGTCCCTTCGAGGACGCCCTCGGCAAACCCCTGGTGGCGAAGGGCGGTTCGTTCCAGGGCCAGATGATCGACCCGGCGGTCTTCACGGACGTCGACGGTCGGGCGTATCTCTACTGGGGCAACGGGCACGCCTATGCGGTCCCGCTGAACGACGACATGGTGTCCTTCGACGCGTCGAAGGTGCGGGACATCACCCAGGGCGACTTCCGCGAGGGTTCCTTCGTGGTCGAGCGCGGGGGCACGTACTACTTCATGTGGTCCGAGGACGACACCCGCAGCGAGAACTACCACGTGGCGTACGCGACCGGGCCCTCCCCGCTCGGCCCGTGGACCGAGCGGGGCACGATCCTGTCCAAGCGCCCGGAGTACGGCATCAAGGGCACCGGTCACCACTCGGTGGTGAACACCCCCGGCACGGACGACTGGTACATCGTCTACCACCGGTTCGGCCTGAACGGGCCCGGCCGGGCCGGCGGGGACGGCACCCACCGGGAGACGACCGTCGACCGTATGACCTTCGCGGCCGACGGGACGATCGACCCGGTGGTACCGACCCTGGAGTCGGTCCGGCCGGTACGGAAGGGCTGACGCCCTCAGTCCATCGTCGCGCCGATCGTCGTGCTGCCCGTGGTCAGGAACGTGGTCACGGGCAGCGCGCCGTTCGACTGGCGGCTGTTGTACGTCGTCGAGGCGTCCGTGGAGCGGAACGAGGGCGTCGAGATGCCGGAGTCCCAGTTGTTGCCGGCCGAGACGACCGAACCGCCCTTGCTGACCGAGGTCCCGTTGCTCACGGCCAGGTTCTTGCCGAGCCTGGCCGCGCCGGTGGCGAAGTAGTAGCCGTACTTGACGTTGGCGTACGCGGTGGTGCGGTTGATGACGATGGCGCCCGTGTTGCTGTTCTCGGTGAAGCCGCTGCCCGCGTTGTCCCAGGCCGCCGAGTTGTTGACGACGTGGGCCACCACCTCGCCGTCGCCGCCGAGTTTGTAGCCGTTGCCGTCGCCCGCGAACGCCGAGTCCGACCACCGGTTCTTGCCGTTGCCCATGGCCCAGGTGTGCTCGACGGTGACGGGGGACGAGAACGACCAGAAGTCGATTCCGTCATCCGAGTTGTTGTAGAGGCGGGCCCCGGTGATCAGGTTGCCGCTGCCGGAGCCGAACTTCACGGCGATGCCGTCCGCGTTCTCCCCGTGGGTGGCGGCGTCGTAGTGACCGTACGAGTCGATGTTGCGGACCGTGTTGTTGGTGGTGCTGTCACCGGTGAGCGTGAAACCGGAGTCGCCGCCGTTGATCGTCTTGATGTTCTCCCAGACCGTAGAGGCGCACGACTGGCAGACGACCGCGCTGTCCGGCGAGTTCTGGAAGGTGATGCCGGAGACGGTCCAGTAGTCGGCGGTGAGCTTGAAGATCCAGTCCCCGTCGGGGAGGTTCGAGCCGTCGATCTTCACGGTCTCGGAGCCGTAGGGCTGCAGGTAGATGCGGCTGGAGGAGCTGCCGTTGGCGGTCGACTGGAGGGTCGCCGTCGGGTAGTAGGTACCGGCACGCACCTGGATGACCGTACCGGCGGTGGCGTTCTTGATGGCGTTGGTCAGGTCGGTGGTGGTGCTGACGACCACGGTGGCGGCCTGCGCCTGGGTCGGGATCACGGCGAGTCCGGCACCGAGGGCGAGGACTGCGGTCAAGGAGAGAGCGGTACGACGGGACATGGTGGGGGGACCTTTCGTCGTTCGGCGGGTGGTGTTGTTCTCAGGTGCTGTGGAGCTGTGGGGGGTGCGTCGGTCACAGGACGGCGTCGAGCCAGGTGAAGACCTCGTCCTGCTGGGGTGCGGTGAACACATGGCCCAGGTCGGGCCAGACCTTGGTGCGCAGGTGCTCCCCGGCATGGCGTGAGCGCCAGACCGCGTGCAGCTTCTCGTGGGCGACCCGGACACCCTCCGCGGGGAACAGGGTGTCCTGGGCGCCGTGGAAGAAGAGCGACGGCTTGGGCGCGGCGATGCTCGCCACGTCGGGGAAGTCGAGGTGCCGGGCGAGCCCGGGTTGGAGCATGCAGTACGAGGACTGGCCGCGCAGGATGTTGTTGCCGGGCACCATGACCTCCTTCAGCCCGGTCATCCAGCACACGCTCGCGGTGGCCGCGATGTCGTCGCTGAGGGCGGCCGTCTGCCAGGCGCGGAAGGCGCCCATGGAGAAGCCGACGGCCGCGACCCGCCGCCGGTCCACCCGGTCGAGACCGGCCAGGAAACCGGCGGCGCGCACGTCCTCGCGGGCCATCAGCCCGGCGAGCGAGGACCCCAGATTGAAGAAGTTGCTCGCCAGGGCCTGCTGCTGCTCGTACGTGACCGGGCCGCGGTCGCCCCAGCCGAGCGCGTCCAGGGCGAGGACCACGTAACCGCGCCGGGCCAGTTCGTCGCCGACGAACCGCCCGCTGAAGCAGCGGTCCGCCCAGGCCTGCGCGGAGGCCAGCCGTGTGTCGTCGTCCCAGGGCCTGACCAGCTTCTCCTTCCCGATGTCGAACTTGGCGCCGTGGTCGTGGAGCAGGAGGACGGCAGGGAAGGGCCCGGTGCCGTGCGGGGTGAGCAGGGAGCCGCGGACGCGCTCGTACCGGGTGAGGGAGAGGGTCACCGACTCCCGCGTGTACCCGTCGGCCTCGACGCGATCACCCTCGTCGAACACGGGCTCGTACGGGGTGTGGTCCCGCTCGACGAGCAGGTGCTCCTCGACCTTCGAGCGGGCCGCCCGCCGCCAGGCCCGGAAGTCCCGGACCGGGGAGGTGCCCCAGGCGAGCGGGAAGCGCAGCTCGTCCTTGAGGAGGGGGTGGAAGTCGGGCAGGTTGCCCTCCACGATGCCCGTCACTTGTGCCGCGGGGGCGGTGGCCTGTGCGGCGGGGGTGGTGGCCTGCGTGGCATGGGCCGTGGACGCTCCGGCTCCCGCCACACCCAGCAGCGCCGCCGCCCCGGCACCCGCCACGAACGACCGCCGGCCCAGGGGCGACTGGCCCAGGGGCGCGGGTTCAGTACCGCTGTTCATACGGCCTCCAGTCCCCGAGATACGTTCCGTGGGTGTGTTCCGCGGCTTCCGCGGCCGTGAGCTGCGGCCGGTTGTCCGGCACCGGAATGACCGCCCCCGGACCGGAGTTGGCGTACTCGCGAAAGCGCATGGTCTGCCAGGGGTACGCCTCGCGCATGTCGGTGTACGGCGCCACCGCGTCGATGCCCGGCCCGAGCCAGGTGTCCCGCACGACGAGCGACGGCCAGGCGGTCGTCTCGTACGACGGCACCCACGGCCGGGCGATCTTGTACGCGCCGTCCTCGGCACCGGAGGTGACACGGCACCGCACGGCGAGGAAGCCGTACGGATTCGCGCGGGCCGTGGCGGGGGCGAACACCATGCCCTCCGGCTTGAAGGTCACGTCCCGGTCGAGCGTGTGGAGGTGGCAGCCGTCGAAGACCGCCCGCCCCCGCCCGAAGACGAAGTCCACGTCTCCTTCGACGTAGCAGTCCCGGTAGTACTGCCGGTCGAAGGAGTCCAGTGCGGTGGTGTCCGCGAACAGGGTGTCCTGGTGGGCGAGGAACCGGACCCGTTCGAAGCGCGACCGGTCCCCCGTGACGTACGCGGCCACCGCCTGGGTCCCCGTGATCTCCGGGTGGTCCGCGCGCAGCCAGTCGTTGGCGATCGTCAGCCCCCGCACGGTCAGTCCGGGCGCCGCCGAGGTGAAGGTGGCGGAGCCCGCGGTGCCGTAGGTGCCCGTGCCGTCCGGCTTCTGCGTCCCGTTGGCGTTGTCGTACACGACGACCGTGTCCCGGGGGTCGCGGGAGGCGCCGAGAAGCGTCAAGTCCCGTACGTCTGAGGGAATGTTGACGGTCTCGCGATAGGTGCCCGGGTGCACGACGATCGTCCGGCCGGGGCCGTCGACCGCGTCGACGGCTGCCTGGACGGCGTCGCCGGGGCGGACGTGCAGCACCCGGCGGCGCGGGCCCTCGGCGGCGGCCGGTGAGGCACCGGCCGCCGCGAGCACGCCGACGGCCCCGGTGATCAGGCTCCGCCGCCGCATCTCAGCACCCCTCCCGGGACCAGGGGGCCCAGTCGCCGAGGTACGTCCGCCGGGTGTGCGAGGCGGCCTCGGCGCGGGTGAGCTGGGGCCGGTTCGCGGGGACGGTGATCTCGGCGCCCGGACCGCTGTTGCGGTACTCGGCGAACCGCTGGCTCTGCCACGGATAGCCGGCCGACATGTTGGTGTACGGCTCCACGGCGTCGATCCCGGCACCGAGGCGGGTCTCGCGCACGGTCAGCATGGGCCGTGCGGTGCTGTCGGAGCCGGGCACCCAGGGCCGGGCCAGCTTGTAGTAGGCGTCCGGGGCCTCGCTCGTCACCCGGCTGTCCGTCACCAGACAGCCGCGCGGGTTGGCGACCGCGGTCGAGGGCGCGAAGACGAAGCCGTACGGGGCCCCGGCGAGGTCCGTGCGCTCCAGCGTGCGGAAGTGGCAGTGCTCGAACACGGCGGTGGCCCGCCCGAACACGAAGTCCACGTCCCCCTCGACGTAGCAGTGCGCGAAGTACTGCCGGGCGAAGGCGGTGAGCGCGATGGAGTCGGCGTACAGCGTGTCCTGATGGCCGAGGAAACGGCAGTGGAGGAACGCCGAGCGGTCGCCCTGCACCTTGATGGCGACGGCCTGGGTGCCGGTGATCTCGGGGTGGTCGGCGCGCAGCCAGTCGTTGGCGAAGGTGATGTCGCGGGCGGTGAACCCGTCGGCCTGCACGGTCGTGGTGGCCGAGCCGGTCGTGCCGTAGGGGCCGGAGCCGTCCGGCTTCTGGGTCCCGTTGGCGTTGTCGTAGACGATCACGACGTCACGCGCGTCCTCGGAGGCCCCGAGCCAGGTCAGCTCCGTACGCGCGGCGCTGACGGCGACCGTCTCGCGGTACGTTCCCGGGGCGATGACCAGTGTGTGTCCGGTTCCGCTCGCGGCGGTCACGGCGGCCTGGACCGTGGTGTGGTCGCCGAGGCCGCCGGGGTGGACGTACAGGGTCCGCTCGTCGAGCCGGGCCGTCGGCGAACCGTACCGTCCGAAGGGGGACCGGCCGCGCGCGTGGGCGGTTCCTCCGGCGCCCAGCGCGAGGGCGGCCCCGACGCTCGCGACGACGAAGGACCGTCTGCTCGCCCTTGTCGGCAGGGTCATGGTCAGCAGACCTTTCCGGCGCCCGCGCGGCCGTCGACGATGCCGGGCACGGCACGCGGCGGGTCGACCCTGGTCCGCAGGGTGGGTGTCCAGCCGGCGCCGGACCGGAGGGTCTCGGCGGGGATCTCCGCGTTGTGGACGGCGATGAGGTCGGTCTTGCGGCCGTTGACGTAGTTGTTCTCGGCGGTGAGCGGCGCCTCGCTCCACTTCTTCAGGGTCTTGGCGGCGCTGACACCGGTGGGCAGCGAGAACGCGTTGTCGGAGGCGTACAGCTGTGAGGAGATCCCGACGCCGAAGGTGTAGCCGTACGACTGGCCCTCTCTCACCACGAAGTGGTTGTTGTACGAGTCGACCTGCCCGAAGCGGACCCGGGGCGCCCGCTCGACGATGCCCTCGAACCTGTTGTGGTGCAGGGTGACTTTGAGCTTGCCGGTGTCGGTCGCTCCGGCGCTGTCGCTGTTGCCGATGAGCATGGTCTTGTCGTGGTCCTCGACCGCGTTCCAGGACACCGTCACGTAGTTGGCGCCGCGCACGATGTCGAGCAGGCCGTCGTGCTGCTGGTAGATCTGGCCGAAGTACGTGGGCAGGGTGCTGTCCGGGTAACGGCCGTCGGTCAGGGTGTTGTCGGCGACCCACACATGGGTGGAGCCGTACACGACGACCGCGTCGTACTCGGAGTTCCAGGCGCCGGTGGCCGTGTCGGTCGGGTCCCACTGCGGGAAGCAGTCCAGCGGGGCCTCGATGGTGAGGTTGCGCAGGATGACGTTGTCGACGCCCTTGATCTGCAGGCTGCCCCCTCTGATGCCGGCGCCCTTGCCGACGCCGACGATGGTGGTGTTGGCGGGCACGTTCACCTTGATGGCGGCGTCCTGACCGGCGGCGGAGGCGGCCCGCAGCCCCTCGGGACTGTCGGCGGGCTCCCCGGACAGATCGGTGTCCAGGCCCCAGTTCTCGGGCGAGTACTTCTCCAGATAGGCGTCGAAGTCGTACCCGGGGGCGGCGAAGGAGGCACACCCCTCGGCGACCGGGTCGATGACGCCCTTGACCTTGACGATCTTGGGCGCGTCCCCGCCGGCCTTCAGTGCGGCCTTGAACGCGTCCCAGGTGGTGACGGTGTAGACGTGCGCGGCGTCAGCGGCCGAACCTCCGGTGGTCCCGGCCCCCTCGGCGCCCCACCCGTCCCCGACGGCAAGGGTCTCCCGCCCGAGATCACGAACTTGGGAGGCCTGTCCGGTTTGGGCATGGGCGACGGTCGCTGTCGCTCCGAGAGCGAGCGCGGTGCATCCGGCGAAGACGGTTATGGCATGTACATGCCATCCATGAGCACGCATGAGTACGGTTCCTTCCAAGCGGAGAGTGGGGCGACTTACCCAGGGGCGCGGGGAACGGCGCAGTCTTTTGCTTTTGCCTTGAGGGGCGCGGGGAACGGCGCGACCAGCCACGACGGACCGGCACATACGAACGATCCAGCCGACGGATCAGGCCGCGGGCCAGGTGATCCACGATTCAGGAATCACCTCACCGAGCCGCCGAACATCCCGCGGCAAAAGCACCCTTCGCCGCACCAACTCCCCCGCGACCATCCGGGCCACGGCAATCGCCCCGGGCGGATTGAAATGCGTGTTGTCCTGCTCGACATCGGTCCAGTTGAAGTACTTCTTCGTCTCCTCGACCCCCAACTCCTGCCAGAGGGCGATCGACAGCGCCTGGATGTCGAGCAGGGCCACCCCCTCCTCCGAGGCGAGGGCCCGCACGGCCGCCGGATAGGCGCCGTGGGTCGCCACGGCATTCCCGTCGGCGTCGAACTTCCGCCGCTCCACGGATGTGGCGAGCACGGGCCGCACTCCCCGCGCCCGCGCCCCGTCGACGTACTGCCGGAGATAGTCCTGATACGTCGTCCACGGCTCGGTGTACCGCGTGGGGTCGGCGACCTTGGAGTCGTTGTGCCCGAACTGCACGAGCAGAAGATCACCGGGCCGAACAGCGGCAAGAACGACGTCAAGACGCCCTTCATCGATGAAGCTCTTCGAACTCCGCCCATTCACCGCGTGATTGGCGACGGCGACCCCCTCCCGCAGAAAGAACGGCAGAGCCATCCCCCACCCGGTCTCGGGCGCGGCATCGGCGTACTTCTGGGCGGCGGTGGAGTCACCGGCGATGAAGAGTGTGCGCCCACGGGGCCGCCCCCGCGAGGCGGCGACGGCGGGCCCGGTCCCGGCAACGGCGAGCGGTACGGCGGCGAGCGCGGCGCCGGCGACCTGTCTACGACTGAGACTCACGTCAGGATGCCTTTCATCTCTTGGGGGCGCGGGGAACAGCGCAGTCTTCTGTCTTTGGGGGCGCGGGGAACTGCGCGACCAACCACGACGGCCCCGCAGTCACCCCACAACCCCGACCAGCAAGCCAACCCCGGCCAGGGTTAGCCCTTCTGCTCGTTCCACTCCGTCTGAGCCGTGTTGAGCTGATCGGCCAACGTGTCCAGGAACTCCTTCTCACTCAGCGACCCGTTCAGCACCTTCTGGAAGGCCGGCTCGTTGTCGGTCTTCGAGATGGTGTTCCAGTCGGGCAGGTAGTACGGCAGCTGAACGATGGTCGTGGAACCGTCGGTCAACGCCTCGGCCGCCAGCTTCGTCGGCTCGGCCTCGGAGACCCACGCGTCCTTCGCGGCGTCGTTGTTCGACGGCACCTGCCCCGCGGACTCGTTGAACTTGGAGTTCTGCGCCTTCTCCGTGGCGAACTCGATGAACTTCCAGGCCGCGTCCTTGTTCTTGGAGGTCTTGAAGATGCCGAGGCCGTCCACGGGGTTGGAGACCTGGACACGCTTTCCGCCGGGCCCGATCGGCTGCGGAATACCGCGGAACTTGTCGGCGCCCAGCGCCTTCACGTGGTCCTGGTAGGAGCCCAGGTTGTGGTTGAGCATGCCGATCGTGCCGGAGTCCCACTGCGCGACCATCTTGGTGAAGTCGTTGTTGAGGTCGGCGGCGGGGGTGACCTTCTTGAAGAGGCCCGTGTACTTCTCCAGGGCCGCCACGTTCTTCGGGTCGTTGACCGTGGTCTTCTCGTTGCCGGTGTCCCAGAACGAGGTGATGCCGGACTGCCCGTACATCGCGTCCAGCGCCTGGGCGATGGAACCGGCGCCACCGCGGATGGTGTAACCGAAGGCGTTCTTGTCCTTGTCGGTGAGCTTGTCGGCGGAGTCGTAGAACTTGTCCCAGGTGGTCGGCGCGTCCAGGCCGGCCGACGTGAACAGGTCGGTGCGGTAGTAGAGGACGCCGTTGTTGGCGGAGGTCGGGACCGAGTACAGCGTGCTGTCGTCGGCGCCGCCGCCCCCCGCGGCCTTCAGCGACTTGACCATGTCCTCGTTGAGCTTGCCGTTCAGGGAGGACTTGCCGAGGCGGTCGTCCAGCGGCTCCAGCGCGTTCTGCGCGGCGAAGCCCGCGAGCATCGCCGCGCCGACACCGCCGACGTCCGGCAGCCCCTTGGCCTGGATGGAGGTGTCGACCTTCGACTGGTACTCGGTGGCGGCGATCGGGACGTACTTGACGTCGATGTCCGGGTTCGCCTTCTCGAAGTCGGCGATGATCTCCTTCCAGATGTCGGTGCGGACACCGCCGTTGTTGTCCCAGAAGGTGATCTCGCCCTTGCCACTGCCCTCGGCGCCCTTGTCGCCCGACGAACCGCTGCCGTCGTCACCGCAGGCGGTGGCGGTCAGCGCGAGGACGGCGCTCACGGCGACGGCGGCTGCGGAGCGGCGCGCTCCTCTGCTGCTGCGAATGCTGCTCTTCATGATCGGCTCTCTTCTTCTGGATCCAACGAGGGTTGTGTCGCTGTGAAGTGGTGACCGAGCCGCTGCTGCGGCCCGGAGAATCGGGACACGAGCGCGGGTACGGCCGCCGCGGGGTCGAGCCGGTAGGCGTAGAAGTCCCGCGGCTCGAAGGCCGCGCCCCACGCGTCGTGCCGCCCGGTGGTGTTCCTGAGGATCGATCCGCGCTGCACCAACTCGGCGGTGGCATCCGCCTGGTAGGGGTGCTGGACGCCGTCGTAGTAGCTGTTCTCGATGACCATCCTGGTGGCGCCGCGGGACCAGTTGCCGTACGTCCACACCGGGTCGCCGGGGTCCGCCTGCGCGGTCATGTAGTTGTTGTAGAGGTGGGCGTAGGCGCAGTTGTCGGCGGACGGGTTGCGCTGCTTCGTGCCGCGGAACCAGTTGTGGTCGATGGTGATCTGCGTCTTCACGTTCGGCGTCCAGCCGATGCCGAAGGTCTTGTTGTTGTCCTCGAAGCGGTTGGAGGAGACGGTGACGTACTCGCTGTCCTTGCGGATGTCGAGCTGTCCGTCGCAGATCCGCGAGAAGCGGTTGTGGTCGATCCAGACGTGGTGGACGGTGTCCATCTGGATGCCGTCGAAGTCGGTGTCCTTGCAGTCCCAGTCGCCCTCGACGTACGAGTCGCGGATCGTGAGGTTGCGGATGATCACGTTGTGGGTGCCGGGGGCCAGGTGCAGTTCGCCCTGGACGAGTTCTCCCGTCGTGCCGACGCCGATGATCGTCTTGTCCGGGGCCACGGCGATGTTCGCGCCGAACGGCTCCGCCGTGATCGCCCCGGCCACCCGGATGACGTACGGCTCCTCGGCCGCCGCGTAGCGCTCCAGGTCGGCCTGGGTGGTCACGGTGACGACCTCGCCGCCGGCGCCTCCCGTCGTACCGCCTTCGAGCGAGGCGAAGCCGTGCGCGGTGTCGGCGGACCCCGCCGGGTACCCCTCGGACACCGCCTCGGAAGTTCCCTCGGAGATCGTCTCGGAGGCCGCCTCGGCCGGGGTCAGGGCCCCCGGCCCCAGCGCCGCCACCAGCGCGGCGACCGTGACCAGGACCCGTCCCGCGCCGGGTCCCGACCCGGCACCCGGCCTCGGTACCGACCCGGGCCCCGACCTCGGTCCCGACCTGGGCCCCGGTCTCGGCAAGCGCTTGCTCCGGAAGTGCGTCATTGCGGCTCCCCACAGGCTTACAACGGTGATGACGTGGTGCGGTCAGACAGGTGACGCGGTGGTACGGCCGGTGCCGCCACCGGTCTCACGGGCAGTGCCACCACCGGTCTCGCGGGCGGTGACGCGGAACCGCGTGAACGTGGCCGCCCCGGCGTGTCCCCCGCCGGACGGCGCGACCCCGAAGAGGCCGAGCAGGGCGCCGACCCAGCGCCAGGGCGCGGCGGCGAAGACCTGTCCCGAGGACTCCCAGCCGCCGCCGAGGTCGTACGAGAAGCGGCAGCGCGCCCCCGCTCCCGCCTCGATCCGCAGCCGGGCCCGTCCCTCGGGTGCCATCCGCGGATGCGCGGCGTCGCGCTCGCGCTCGGCGACCGGGTCGCCGAACCGGTGCACGAGGTGGACCGTCCCGTCGGCCCCCCGTTCGAGCCCGATCCAGCTGAACGCGTCGCCCAGTACGGTCAGTCCGCCCCGTGCGCCGGGCTCCTCGGCGTCGAGCCGCAGCTCGACCTCGACGGTGCACGGGGTGCCGGGCAGCCGCTGGGTGAGCACGTTCGCCAGCTTGCGCGGATCGTCCGCGTCCGCCGAGCGCACACAGCTCAGCCGCAGCCCGTCGCCGGAGTGCTGGGTCGCCCAGCCGTCCTGCGGGTTGGCGGTCCACTGCCACTGCCGGCCGAACCGCCCGCCGGGGAAGTCGTCGTCGGTGGCGGGCGCGGAGAGCGGCTGCGGCGGCAGGTCGGGCTTGCGGTGCACGGTCACGGGGGTGCCCTCGTCGCCGATGACCGGCCAGCCGTCCCGGCCCCAGCGCATCGGCTGGAGGTGCACGACCCTCCCGTACGCGCCCTTGTGCTGGAAGTGGGCGAACCAGTGCTCGCCGGACGGGGTGGTCACCCAGCCGCCCTGGTGGGGGCCGTTGACGTCGGTGTCGCCCTGCTCCAGGACGACCCTCTCCTCGTACGGGCCGAAGAAGCCGCGTGAGCGGAAGGCGCCCTGCCAGCCGGTCTCGACCCCGCCCGCGGGGGCGAAGATCCAGAACCAGCCGTCGTGCCGGTACAGCTTCGGCCCTTCGAGGGTGAACCAGCCGGGGATGCGGTCGCCGTCCACGATCAGCTTGCCCTCGTCGAGCAGGCCGGTGCCGTCGGGCCGCATCCGGTGTCCGGTGAGCCGGTTCTTGATGCCGGAGCGGGATCTGGCCCAGCCGTGCACGAGGTACGCCTCGCCGCTGTCCTCGTCCCACAGGGGGCACGCGTCGATGAGTCCCTTGCCCGCCTTGATGAGGTGGGGGCGGGTCCAAGGGCCGCGTATCTCGGGCGCGTTGACCTGGAAGACACCGTGGTCGGGGTCGCCCCAGAAGATCCAGAAGCGGTCGTCGTGATGCCGTAACGCCGGGGCCCAGACCCCGCAGTCGTGCCGGGGCTTCTTGAACTCCCGTGCGGGCTCCAGGCGTTGGAGCGCGTGGCCGATCAGCGTCCAGTTGACCAGGTCGCGGGAGTGCAGCAGCGGCAGACCCGGGGCCCGGCCGAAGCTGGACGCGGTCAGGTAGTAGTCGTCGCCGACGCGCAGAAGGTCGGGGTCGGACCAGTCGGCGTTCAGGACCGGATTGCGGTACGTGCCGTCGCCGAGGTCGGCGGTGAAGGCGGGCTTCTCCTGGCCGGTCATGGACTCACTGCCTTTCGGACGAGCGCCGCCGCGTCGGCCCGGTCGAGCCGGCCGTCGGCGACCACGGTGACGACCCGGCGTACGACGGTCTCCCCGGCCGGGACCGGCAGCCGCTCCTCGTGGGCCAGGGACGAGCCGACGCCCGGGTACTCGGTGCTGCGCACGAACCACGGGTCGCGGCGGGTGCGGTCGGTGGCCCCGGCGAACACCAGCGTCCAGCCGTCCCCCGCGAGCGCCACCCAGCCGGCGCGGGTGCCGTGCGCCGCGTCCTCCCCCTCGGTGTCCGCCGTGAACACGGCGGGCGGCTCGGCCTCCTTGCGGGCCCGCCAGAAGAAGCCGCCGTAGGCCGCGCCGGGGCGGCCGTTGGTCGCCGGGCTGCCGATCGACAGGGGTGCGGAGGTGGTGTTGGTGAGCGAGAAGGTGAAGTCCAGCGCCCAGGCGGTGTCGGTGAGTTCGGTCGCGGCGACGGTACGCCGCTCCCGCAGCAGCTCGGTTCCCGCGGCGACCCAGCGCAGCTCCTCCACGAAGCCGTCCGGGTCGCACAGCTGGAACGCCGTGTGCCGCTGGGCGCCGTGGTTGTCCAGCTCGGTCGGCCCCTGGCCGCGTACGAAGGTGCGCCCGCCCCAGAAGTTGTGACCCTCGACGTCGGGAACGGCTACACCGACGCCGAGGTGATGGAGGTGGTCGGCGGGGCTGAGTTCGGTGACAGCCGTGCCGGCCAGGGTGGTGACGGGGTGGAGGTACGGACGCGGTGACAGCGTCGGCGCCAGTTCGGGCCGGGCGGTGTAGCGGCCGACGGGGCGGCCCGCGACGCGCAGGACCAGCGACTCGTTGTTCATCAGGTGCTCACCTCTTTCGACAGTGCCCACGACGCGCCCAGTTCGGAGTAGAGGGCGAGGGTGTCGGCGGCAGCGGCGACGAGTCCGTCGACCCCGGGCACGACCCGACGGTTCTCGTCGGCGTCGAGGTACCAGGCGTCGCCGGGCAGCGCGACCGGGTCCGGCGCCCGCCGGATCGCCTCGACGACCTTCATGAAGGCGCCCGTCTCGTCGGGGGTGACCAGCAGCGCGGCCCGGCCTTCGAGATGTTCGACCAGGTTCTCCAGCAGATCGGTCCTGCCGTACGTGAGTTCCTGCGGGCCGTGCCCCGAGCGCTGGACGAGGACGCGGTCCTGCTTGTACCAGAAGGTGATGCGGCCGCTGCTGCCGTGCACGACGACGTAGGGCTCGTCGGGGTGTTCGGCGCACAGGGTCGCGGCGACGGTGATCCGGCTGCCGCCCGTGGTGGTGACGCGGACGCAGGAGGTGTCGTCGGACTCGATGTCGTTGGCCCGCAGCAGTTCGGTCTCGATGCCGGCGACGTCCTCGGCGCGGGTGGCGCCGTCGAGGGCGAGGGCGGTGGCCACGGCGTGGGCGAGGGGGTTCGTCAGGACACCGTCGACGACGTCGGCGCCGTTCAGCCTGCGGTGTCCGGCCCAGGGCGCGCGGCGGTAGTACTCCTCGGCGCGGCCCCAGGCCCCGGCCCCGCCGATGCCGTCGACACGGCCGACGGTGCCCTTCGCGATCAGTTCCCGGATCGCGGGCACGGCGTGCGAGCCCATCGACTGGAAGCCGATCTGGCACACCACCCCGGCCGCCGCGACCCCGTCGGCCATCCGGCGGAACTCGGCGTACGACGGGGCGGGCGGCTTCTCCAGCAGCAGGTGCACGCCCCGGGCGGCGGCCGTCAGCGCCAGGTCGGTGTGGGTGGGGATCGGTGTGCAGATCACGGCGACGGCCGCGCCCGTGGAGTCGAGCAGGGCCCCGAAGTCGGCTGACTGCTCGGGGAGTTCATTGGCCGTGGCGAAGCCGGCCAGTTCCTCCGGGGTGAGCGGAGTCAGCTCGCAGATCCCGGCGAGCCGCACCAGGCCCTTGTCCTGGAGGCGCCGGATGTTCTCCAGGTGCCAGCGGCCGTGTCCGCGGGCGCCAGCGAGAACGACGGGAAGGGGTCCCCCGTGGTCGCTCATCCCTTCACCGCCCCGGCGCTGAAGCCCGTGATCAGCCACTTCTGGATGAAGGCGAAGACGATCACGACGGGTACGGCGGCGACGATGCCGCCCGCGGCGAGTGCGCCGAGGTCGACGCTGTCGGCGCTCATCAGGCTGTTGAGGCCGACGGGGATCGTCTGCTTCTCCTGGTTGCTGAGGAACATCAGGGCGAACAGGAAGTGGTTCCAGGAGTGCACGAAGGCGAAGGAGCCGACCGCGATCAGTCCGGGCCGCAGCAGCGGCAGGACGACGACCCGGAAGCCGGTGAAGCGGTTGCAGCCGTCGACCCAGGCGGCCTCTTCGAGGGTGTAGGGCACGTTCCGGATGAACCCGCTGATCAGGATCATCGACAGCGGCAGCTGGAAGACGGTCTCGGCGATGATGACACTGCCCAGCGAGTTGATCATCTGGAGTTCGGCGAAGATCTGGAACAGCGGCACCAGGAGCAGCGCGCCCGGCACGAACTGAGAGCAGAGCAGCGCCAGCATGAAGGCACGCTTGATCCTGAAGTCGAAGCGGGCCAGGGCGTAGCCGCCGGCCAGGGCGACGAGCGTCGTCATGAAGAGCGTGGCGAGACCGACGTACACGCTGTTCTCGAAGTACGTGCCGAAGCTGCGGTCGTTCCACACCTTGTCGAAGTGCTCGAACGTCATCGGCCAGGGCACGAGCGAGGTGGAGCCGGTCGGCCTCAGGGCGAAGAGGAGGATCCAGTAGAAGGGGACGAGCGTGAAGACGAGGTAGATGCCGAGCGGGAGGTAGATCTGCCAGCGCGGGGCCTCGTCCCAGGCGCGCCTGCCCTTGTGCGGGCGCTGCGGCGGTTCGTCGGCCACCGGCACGGACCGCTCGGCCGGAGTGATGGTGTCGATGTCCTTGGTGATCACTTGTCCCCACCCACTCCGAACTTGCTCAGCCGCAGATAGACCATCGAGCAGAAGAGGAGAATCACGAACGCGACGGTGGTCAGGGCCGAGGCGTAGCCGAAGTTGTGTGCGTCGACGCTGGTGTTGGCGATGTAGAGCGGGAGTGTCGTCGTCTCCCCCGCGGGTCCGCCGCCGGTGAGGGTGTAGAGCAGGTCGACGTTGTTGAACTCCCACACCGCGCGCAGCAACGTGGAGAGGATGATCGCGTCCTTGAGGTGCGGCAGGGTGATGTGCAGGAACTGCCGGAAGCGGCTGGCGCCGTCGACCTCGGCGGCCTCGTAGAGGTCCTTCGACACGGACTGGAGGTCGGCGAGGATGAGGATGGCGAAGAAGGGGACACCTCGCCACAGGTCCGCGACCACCGCCGCGGGGAAGACCGTGGAGGTGTCGGAGAGCCAGCTCGTGCCGTACTCCCCGATGCCCATGTCCGCGAGGTAACGGGTGATGCCCGTCTGGGAGTTGTAGAGCAGGACCCAGATCGCGGAGGTGAGCACACCGGAGACGGCCCAGGGCGAGAAGACCATGGCGCGGCCGAGCGAGCGGCCCACGAAGGTCTGGTTGACGATCAGTGCGAGGGCCAGGCCGAACATCAGCTGGAGCCCGACCTCGACGACGACCCACTTGCCGCTGAAGACCAGCGTGTCCCAGAACTGCGGGTCCTCGGTGAAGATGCGGGTGAAATTGTCGAAGCCCGCGTAGCCGTTGCGCCAGGGCTTGGTGGGGTTGTAGTTCTGCAGGCTGTAGTAGAAGACGCTGAGCACCGGGTAGGCGATGAAGCCCAGCATCAGCAGTCCCGCCGGGGCGATCAGCAGATACGGGAGCCTGCGGGGCGTCGCCGAGCCACGGCGCCGCCTCGGTGGCGCGGGCTGCTTCGCCACGGCTGCGGCTTGTGCCATGACTGTTCTCCGTTCTCGGGTGTGCGGGTCGAGCCGGTGGTACGGGCGCGCGATCTTGATGGCAAGCGCTTTCACGTACGGTGTGCGGAAGCCGGACCGCGAGGGGCGAAGCGGTCCCGGGTGGTACGGATCAGCCCGCGTACGGGTCCGGCACCTTGCCCGGCCGGGCCAGGAAGGCGAAGTCGCAGCCGGTGTCGGCCTGGGTGATCTGGTCGTTGTAGAGCGCGCCGTAGCCACGCTCGAAGCGCTCGGGCGGCGCGGTCCACTGCGCCCGCCGCCGCTCCAACTCCTCTTCATCAACGTTGAGTTGAAGGGAACGCGCGTCGACGTCGAGCGTGATGCTGTCGCCGGTGCGGACCAGGGCGAGCGGCCCGCCGACGTACGACTCCGGTGCCACGTGCAGCACACAGGCGCCGTAACTCGTCCCGCTCATCCGGGCGTCGGAGATCCGCACCATGTCCCGTACCCCCTGCTTCAGCAGATGGTCGGGGATGGGCAGCATCCCGTACTCGGGCATGCCCGGACCGCCCTTGGGGCCGGCGTTGCGCAGCACCAGTACGGTGTCGGCGGTGATGCCCAACTCCGGGTCGTTGATGGTGCGTTGCATGGTCCGGTAGTCGTCGAAGACGACCGCGGGGCCGGTGTGCTTGAGCAGGTGCGGCTCGGCGGAGATGTGCTTGATGACCGCGCCGTCGGGGCAGAGGTTGCCGCGCAGGACGGCGACGCCCCCCTCGGCGGCGACGGGGTTCTCGCGGGTGCGGATGACCTCGTCGTTGTGCACCTGCGCCGGGGCGAGCTGTTCGCGCAGGGTGTCGTGCGAGACGGTCGGCCGGTCCAGGTGCAGCAGATCGGTGATCCGCGAGAGGAACCCGGGCAGTCCGCCGGCGAAGTGGAAGTCCTCCATGAGGTACCTCCGACCGCCGGGCCGTACGTTCGCGAGGACCGGCACCGTACGGGCGACGCGGTCGAAGTCGTCGAGGGTGAGCCGGGCTCCGGCGCGTCCCGCCATGGCGATGAGGTGGATCACGGCGTTGGTGGAGCCGCCGAGTCCGAGGACGGTCGTCACCGCGTCCTCGAAGGCCTCCTGGGTGAGGATGTCCGACAACTTCCGGTCCTTGCGGACCAGTTCGACGATCCTGAGACCCGAGGCGGCGGCCATCCGGTCGTGCCCCGAGTCGACCGCGGGGATGCTGGAGGCACCGGGCACGGTGACCCCGAGCGCCTCGGCCGCCGCGGTGAGCGTGGACGCCGTCCCCATGGTCATGCAGTGGCCCGGCGAGCGCGCCAGACCGCTCTCCAGTTCGGTCATCTCGCAGTCGCCGATGAGCCCTGCGCGCTTGTCGTCCCAGTACTTCCACATGTCGGTGCCCGAGCCGAGGATCTCGTTGCGCCAGTGGCCCGGCAGCATGGGCCCGGCGGGCACGAACACGGTCGGCAGGTCGACGGACGCGGCCCCCATCAGCAGGGCGGGCGTGGACTTGTCGCAGCCGCCCATCAGGACGGCCCCGTCCACCGGGTACGACCTCAGCAGCTCCTCGGTCTCCATCGCGAGCATGTTGCGGTAGAGCATCGGGGTCGGCTTCTGGAAGGTCTCGCTCAGCGTCGACACCGGGAATTCGAGGGGGAAGCCGCCGGCCTGCCACACACCCCGCTTGACCGCCTGGGCACGGTCGCGCAGATGGACATGGCAGGGGTTGATGTCGGACCAGGTGTTGAGGATCGCGATGACCGGCTTGCCGAGGTGCTCCTCGGGGAGGTAGCCGAGCTGACGGGTGCGGGCTCGGTGGCTGAAGGAGCGCAGACCCTCGGTGCCGTACCACTGGTGGCTGCGCAACTGCCGCTCCGGAGACGGGGTTTCACCTGCCTCGGGCGTCGATGGGCCGACGTCGGTCATATGGACCACCCCCCGGCGATGGCGGCGACCTCGGCCCGTTCGGACTCGGGCAGCTGCCTGCTCGGCGGGCGGACGTCCCGGCGGCACAGGCCGAGCGAGGCCAGGGCCTCCTTCACGACCGTCACGTTGTTGGCGGAGCCGTTCGCGCCGCGCAGTTCCTCGAAGCGGCGGATCTGCTCCCAGACCTTCATCGCGCCCGCGTAGTCACCGGAGCGCAGCGCCTCGATCATGTTCAGCGAGACGGCCGGGGCGACGTTCACGAGCCCGGAGGTGAAGCCCGTGGCGCCCGCCGAGAAGTACGAGGGCGCGTACGGCTCCGCGAGCCCGGCCACCCACACGAAGCGTTCGAGTCCCGCGTCCCGGGCGAACGCGGCGAAGCGGGCCGCGTCCGGCACGGCGTACTTCACGCCGATCACGTTCGGGCAGGCGTCGGCCAGTTCGGCGAGCCGGGCGCCGGCGAGCACCGGGTTGCGGATGTAGGGGACCACGCCCAGCTCGGGAACGGCCTCCGCGATCGCCCGGTGGTAGTCGACCCAGCCGTCCTCCGACACGTACGGGTGCACGGGCTGATGGACCATCACCATCTCGGCCCCGAGCTGCCGGGCGTGGCGGGCGGAGGCGACGGCGGTCGGCAGGTCGTGCCCGACCCCGACCAGGACGGTGGCCCGGCCCCGCGCCTCGTCGACGGTCAACTCCGTGACCAGGCGCCGCTCGTCGGGGCTGAGGGCGTAGAACTCGCCGGTGTTGCCGTTCGGGGTGACGATGCGGACACCGCCGTCGAGCGCCCGGCGCAGCAGCGCGCGGTGCACGTCCTGGTCGACGGAGCCGTCCTCGGCGAAGGGGGTCACGGGGATCGCCACCACGTCGGCGAGGGCGGCCCGTTGGGCCTCGAACGTGGTCGTGGTCGCGGTCATTCCTGCTCACCCTTTCCCTGGGCCTCGGGGAAGGCCCGTTGCACGAACGAGGCGATGTGCGAGTGCAGGGCGCGCGCCGCGCCGTCCGAGTCGCCGTCGAGGGCGAGCCGCAGGATCTCCCGGTGCTCGGCGGCCTCGCGCTCCCAGGACGGGTCGGCGGCCCAGGCGACCGCGGAGACCAGGGCGGCCTGGTCCCGGACCTCGTCGAGCATCCGGCCGAGCAGCGGGTTGCCGCAGCGGACGTACAGGGAGCGGTGGAACTCGCGGTTGGCGAGGGACCGCTGGGCGGTGTCGGTGGCGGCGTCGGCGCGTTCGAGCGCCTCGCGCGCCGTGTCGAGGGAGGTGCCGCGCAGGACGGAACGCCGCAGGGCCTCCGGTTCGAGCAGCAGCCGCACGTCGTACACCTCGCGCGCCATGTCCGCGTCCACCATGCGCACCGTGACGCCCTTGTACTGGTTCATCACGACCAGCCCGGTACCGGCCAGGGTCTTGAGCGCCTCGCGCACCGGGGTCTTGGACACCCCGAACTGTGCGGCGAGCTCGGTCTCGACCAGAGCCTGCCCCGGGGTCAACTGCCCGGTGAGGATGCGGTGTTTGATCCCTTCCTGCACGAACTGCGTGCGGGAGGGGATCGGCGTGGGCACAGAGGTCATGCTCGCCTCTCGGTGGCGCGGAGCCCCCAGGGATCGAGGGCTCGCGTATCTGATCTCGCGTATCGCGTCTCATATATGACGTACGAAGTACGACGCGATGAAGCTAGAAGCGCCTCTGTGTTTCGTCAATGCTTCCGACAAAAGAAGTTGCCGTGGACGTCCGGCGGCTGTGGGGTCACCAGTCGATCGAGGCCACCACCGGCAGATGGTCGCTGCCCGTGGACGGCAGGACCCGCGCGCTCCTCGGCTCCACTCCGCGGACCAGGATCTGGTCGATCCGCGCCACCGGGAAGCTCGCCGGCCAGGTGAAGCCGAAGGCGTCCCCGGCCGCGTCCTGGACCGAGTGCAACCGCGAAGTGATCCCGTCGAACGCGCGGTCGTCCAGGGTGCCGTTCAGGTCCCCCAGCAGCACCATCCGCTCGTTCGGCTCGGCGGCGACGGCCTCGCCGAGGGCCTTCGCGTTCCTGTCGCGCGAGTCCGTCCAGAAACCCGACCTGGGGTTCACCCGGGCGGATCCGAGGTGGGCCACGTACACCGCGAGCGGCCCGTGGTCCGTGGCCACCGTGGTGCGCAGCGCCCGGTTGTCGGCCATCCTGTCCGCGGCCGGCTTGGTGTCCGCCAGCGGTCCGACGTCCGTCTGGATGTCGACCGGCCGGGTGTCCGACAGCGGCAGCCTGCTCCACAGCCCGACCGTGCCCCGCACCGTGTGGTGCGGGTACGTCTTCGCCAGCCCCTTCTCGTACGTGCCCCGGTCCCGCGGGGTCAGTTCCTCCAGCGCCAGCACGTCCGCGCCGGAGGCGGCCAGGGCGCGGGCGGTACCGGCCGGATCGGGATTGCCGGCGCCGACGTTGTGGCTCGCCACGGTGAGGTCGCCGCCCGGGTGGGACCTGTCGCCGAGCAGCCCGCCGAAGAGGTTCAGCCACACCGTGACCGGCAGCAGCAGCGCGACCACGGCGGACGCGGAGCGGCGCCACAGTGCCCCGGCGAGCAGCACCGGGACGAACAGGCCCAGCCAGGGCAGGAAGGTCTCCACCAGGCTGCCGAGGTTCCCGATCCGGTTCGGGATGCTCGCGTGCAGCAGCAGGGTCAGGCCGAGCAGCAGCGCCAGGGCCGCGAGGAACGGGCCGCGCTTCCAGGGGTCCGGGCGCAGGCCGGCGCGGATCACGCGGCGGACACCGGCCGCGACCGTCGCGCCTGCTGTGCCTGCTCTATCCGCTGTGCCCGCTGTGCCGGTCACGTCAGCCGTGTCGACCTGCGTCATCGTCCGTCCCCGCTCGCTGTCGGTCACTGCTGCATCCTCGGGTCCTGGGTGGGGTTGGCGTACATGGGTGGGCAACGACGGCCGATCGCCTGGGGGCGCAGTTCGAAGTGCCAGGGCTCGTTCCGGTAGATCTGGCACAGCCCGTGGTCGGCGCCGTGCGCGGACAGCCACTTCGCCGCGTCGGAGTGCCCGATGTCGACGGCGTCCCCCGACACGTGCGGAGACGTCGCCGCGGTGGCCACCCAGCGGGCGGCCTCGTCCGCGGACCCGTGGGCGGCGACCGCCTCGCGCAGCAGCCGGTTCTGGTACCTCGGGGAACGCCAGCCGCTGTTGACGTAGAACTCGACCCCGTCGGCCGCGGCGGCCGTCGCGGCCCGGCGCAGGGCGTCGAGCAGCTCCCGATCCAGCTTCGTCACGGCGTCGAGGGTGTCGTCGAAGACCGTCACACCGTCGGGGACGACACCGTCGGCCGAGGAGAGCGGGGAATCCGACGAGAGCTTCGACGAGGGGTTCGACGACAACCAGGACATCGGCAGTCGGGGGCCGAGGGCCATGGCGATCGCCGCCACGCCGGCGACGACGCCGGTCAGGGCGCCCGCCACGACGACGAGGAGGAGCCGGCGGATCGGGCGGATCCGGCGGCTCCGGCGGGTCGGGCGGCTCCGGCGGGTCGGGCGGCTCCGGCGGGTCGGTAATCGCGCAGGTGGTGGGGTTCGAGTCATGGCGCCAGTCAAGGCGGCGCGATGTTGCCCGCATGTATCCGGTTTTCGATACGCCGACGACAGGCGTCGGCTCGTAGCCTCAAGCACATGCGTGTGCTGATCGTCGAGGACGAGCCCTATCTGGCGGAAGCCATCCGCGACGGCCTGCGCCTGGAGGCGATCGCGGCGGACATCGCGGGCGACGGCGCCACCGCGCTGGAGCTGCTGGGCGTCAACGCGTACGACATCGCCGTACTCGACCGCGACATTCCCGGGCCGTCCGGTGACGAGGTCGCCAAGGTCATCGTCGCCTCGGGCAGCGGTACGCCGATCCTGATGCTGACCGCCGCCGACCGCCTCGACGACAAGGCGAGAGGGTTCGAGCTGGGCGCCGACGACTACCTCACGAAACCGTTCGACCTCCAGGAACTCGTCCTCAGGCTCCGGGCGCTCGACCGCAGACGCGCCCACAGCAGGCCTCCCGTGCGGGAGATCGCGGGTCTGCGCCTGGACCCGTTCCGCCGCGAGGTCCACCGCGACGGCCGCTATGTCGCGCTGACCAGGAAGCAGTTCGCCGTGCTGGAGGTCCTGGTCGCCGCCGAGGGCGGTGTCGTCAGCGCCGAGGAGCTGCTGGAACGCGCGTGGGACGAGAACGCCGACCCGTTCACCAACGCCGTGCGCATCACCGTCTCGGCCCTGCGCAAACGACTCGGCGAACCCTGGATCATCATCACCGTGCCGGGCGTCGGCTACCGCATCGAGGCACGACCGGAGGCGGCGGATGCCGAACACGAGGGAGACGGACGTGGATAGGGCCCCCGGTCTGAGCGTGCGCGCCAGACTCACCCTCAGCTACGCCGGATTCCTCATGCTCGCCGGTGTTCTGCTGCTCGCCGCGGTGTGGCTGTTCCTCCTGCGGTACGTCCCCGACCGCGCGATGCTCATCAACGCCGAGGACAACACCACGCACGGTGTCTTCCCCATCCGGTCCGGCCTGCTGCGCGTGTTCGCCCCGAGGGCAGCCGCGGTACTGGCGTTCCTGCTGGTGTTCGGCCTGGTCGGAGGGTGGATCCTGGCCGGCCGGATGCTCGCCCCGCTGACCCGCATCACCGGCGCCACCCGGCTGGCCTCGGCCGGGGCGCTCTCCCACCGCATCCGGCTGCCGGGCCGCAAGGACGAGTTCCGCGAACTGGCCGACGCCTTCGACTCGATGCTGGCCCGGCTCGAAGAACACGTCGCCGAACAGCGGAGGTTCGCGGCGAACGCCTCGCACGAGCTGCGCACCCCGCTGGCGATCTCGAAAGCCCTCATCGATGTGGCCCGCACCGACCCGGACCACGACCCCGGCGAGGTCGTCGAACGCCTCCACGCCGTCAACACCCGGGCCATCGACCTCACCGAGGCACTGCTCCTGCTCGGCCGCGCCGAGCAGCGGACGTTCGCGCGCGAAGACGTCGACCTGTCGCTCCTGGCCGAGGAGGCCGCCGAAACGCTCCTGCCCCTCGCGGAGAAGCGGGGCGTCACCCTGGAGACCCGCGGCGACGTCACCCCCGCCGTCGGATCGCCCGCGCTCCTCCTTCAGCTGACCACCAACCTCGTCCAGAACGCGATCGTCCACAATCTGCCCGACGGCGGCAGGGTGTGGGTGCGGACCGCCGTCCGGCCCGGCGGTGTGGTGCTCACGGTCGAGAACTCCGGCGAGAGGATCTCCCCGGAACTGGCGTCGACCTTCACCGAGCCGTTCCGGCGCGGCGCCGAACGCGTCCACACCGATCACGGAGGCGTCGGCCTCGGCCTGGCGATCGTCAGGACCATCGCCCACGCACACGACGGAACGCTCGCCCTCACCCCGCGCCCCGCCGGCGGACTGCTCGTCACGGTGGAACTGCCCGGGGTCACGGGCGCGGAGCTTGAGGCCGGAGCCTGAGACCGGAGGCTGAGGCCGGGTCCTGAGATCCCTCAGCGCTCCCCGGCGGCAGCCCGCCACCCCGGGTCCCGTCCGCTCAGCCCGATCACCCGGTCCAGCAGGGGCGCGCCCTCCGGGACGGCCACCACCGGGCCGAAGATGCTGCCGCGCGACGGGTCGTCGACGGACGCGGCCAGCATCCCGTACGCCGCCCGCAGGGCCGCCTCGTCGGGCACGTACTCCTGTCCGGTCGCGCGGGCCAGATCCCAGCCGTGCACGACGAGTTCGTCGGTGGCGACGATGCCCGCGATCTCGCCGGGGAGGTCCACCCCGCCCGCCCGTGTCTGACCCGTCCACGCGGCCGGGTCACGCCAGGCCTCGGCCAACTCGACCAGCAGCTTGGGCAGTTCGCCGCGCCACCCGGGTGTCAGGTCGGGCAGACCGGCGGTGGGCGCGGTGTCCGTCGTGGCCCCGAGCTCCTTGCGTCCGGCGTCGCGGAAGGCCGCGGCGAGGCCGGTCAGATGCCCGACCAGATGGCGTACCGCGTAATCCGGACACGGCGTCGCGTCCTCCAGCTGGTCCTCGCGCACCGCGTCCGCGATGCGCGCCACGATCAGGGCCTGCGGCCCCAGGTCGAGGGTCGTCTCGGTGCTCTCGCCGTCGCCCATGGTGGGTTCCTCTCGTCACAGGGTCGTCATGCGGTCGTCCTGAGGTGATCAGGGGGTCGTCAGGGACTCATCGGGGAGTCCTCGGGGCTCGTATCGGGGTCGTCAGGGGGTAGACCGTCGGCCGTACGGAAACTCATCGCTTCCGCCCCCAAGATCGTGCTCAGGAATCTGGCCAGACGCCCGAACCGCCGGGATGCTCGGGATGACCGGGATTCCCGGCGCCGGGGACCACGAGGGGAGCCACGTCATGAAGGCGATCGTCCAGGATGCCTACGGATCGGCGGACCTGCTGGAACTGCGGGAGATCGAGCGTCCCGTCCCCCGCGACGACGAGGTGCTGGTCGAGATCCGCGCCGCCGGTCTCGGCCCCGAGGTGTGGCACCTCATGACGGGCCGCCCGCTGGTGGCACGCGCCGTGCTCGGGCTCCGCAAACCCAAGAACCCGGTACGGGGCTGGGACGGCGCCGGACGGGTCGAGGCCGTCGGGGCGAAGGTGACCGACTTCAAGCCGGGCGACGAGGTCTTCGGCAACTGCGAGGGTTCGTTCGCCGAGTTCGCGCGTGCCAAGGCCGCCAAGCTCGCCCTCAAGCCGGTCGGCCTCACCTTCGAGCAGGCCGCCGCCCTCCCCGTGTCGGCCGCGACCGCCCTCCAGGCCCTGAGCGGCCCGGCCCGCCCGAAGCAGGGCCGGCGGGTCCTCGTCATCGGCGCGTCCGGCGGGGTGGGCTGTTACGCCGTCCAGCTCGCCGCGATGTACGGGGCCGAGGTCACCGGTGTCTGCGGCCCCGGCGGCGCGGACTTCGTACGGGCCCAGGGCGCCGCGCACGTCATCGACTACACCACCGAGGACATCACCGACGGCCCGCACCGCTACGACGTCATCGTCGACAACGCGGGCCAGCGTCCCCTGTCCGTGCTGCGCCGTGTCCTGGCGCCGCGCGGCACCCTCGTGATCGTCGGCGGCGAGGGCGGCACCGCGCTGTTCGGCGGGCTGAGCCGCGGACTGCGGGCCGTCCTGCTCTCGCCGTTCACCGGGCAGAACCTCCGCAATCTCGTCGCCGTCATCCGCCGCGAGGACCTGCTGGCCCTCAAGGACCTCGCCGAGAGCGGCACACTCGTCCCGCCCGTCGACCGCACCTACCCCCTGGCCGAGACCGCCGAGGCCGTCCGCCATCTGGAGAAGGGCCACCCGCGGGGCAAACTCGTCATCACCGTCCCTTAGGGCCCGTCCCCCCGGCGCTCCTGCCGCGTACCCCGCCTAAGGCACCTGCCCGATCCCCGCCCCGGGGCCTTAGCCCCACGATGACCAGGCATGACGGAACAAACACCGCGGGCACCGCGGACGTCTCGTGCGGCCGGGCCGTCCCGGGCTGCCCGGCCGACGTGGGCGGTGGTCCGTGTCCTGCGGGACCGCAACGCCGGCCTCTATCTGGGCGGGGTCGTGGTCTCCGGGTTCGGCTCGTCGGCGATGTGGCTGGTGGCCGGGATCTGGGTGAAGGACCTGACCGGCTCGGACGGCCTGGCCGCCCTCTGCGTCTTCGCCCTGTGGGCGCCCACGCTGATCGGCCCGGCCCTGGGCGCCCTCGCCGACCGCACCCGCCGCCGGCCGCTGCTGGTGTGGACGAACCTGGGCCTGGCCGCGCTCCTCCTGCCGCTCTTCGCGGTCGGCTCACCGGACACCCTGTGGATCCTGTTCGCCGTGCTCCTCCTCTACGGGGCGGCGGGCGTCGTCCACGACGCGGCGGAGGCGGCGCTGGTGGCCACCGCCGTCGACAAGCGGCTCCTCGGCGACTTCAACGGGCTGCGGATGACCGCCAACGAGGGCATGAAGCTGATCGCCCCGCTCGCCGGAGCGGGCCTGTACGCGGCGTACGGCGGCGCCCGCGTCGCCCTCCTGGACGCCGTCACCTTCGTCCTCGCCGCGGGCCTCTACACACTCCTGCGCGTCCACGAGCGGCCGCCGCACCTCGCGGAGGGGGCCGACGGATGGCGTGCCCGGACCGTCGAGGGCGCCCGCCACCTGTGGGGTCACCCGGTCCTGCGCCCGCTCGTCCTCGCCGGCGGCACGACGATGCTCTTCGCGGGCGTCAACGGCGCGACGGTCTACGCGGTGGCGGAGGGCCTCGGCCACTCCCCCGCGTACGTGGGGCTGCTGTACGTCGCGCAGGGCGCCGGTTCGGTGGCGGTCGGCCTGGTCTCGGGGCCGCTCCTGCGGCGGCTGGGCGAACGCCGGTTCGCGCGGTACGGCATCGCGCTGACCGCCGTGGCCGTGACGGCTCGCGCGCTCCCGTACGACGCGGTGGCGCTCGCCTCGGCCGTGGGGGTGGGGGTCGGGCTGCCGTGCGTCCTGGTCGCGGCGCTCACCGCGGTGCAGCGGGAGACTCCGGGCGCGCTGCTCGGCCGTACGGCGGCGACCGCGAACACGGTGCTGTTCGCGCCGAACGCGGTGGGGCTCGCGCTCGGCGCGGGGCTGGTGGAACTCGTTCCGTATCAGGGGCTGTTGGTGGCCGTGGGGGTTGCGCGGCTCGTCACGGTGCTGCCCGGGTGCGGTTGGCCGCGCAGTTCCCCGCGCCCCTGAAAGGCGGGGCTCCGCCCCTGCCTTTCAGCGCTGCCGTCAGCCCAGTCGCCTCAGCGCCTCCGTCACCAGCGTCAGATCCCCCTCCGACGCCAACCCCGCGTGGTAGAGACGTAGTTCAGTGGCTCCTCGGTCGACCGCGCGCGTCGCGTCCTCGTAGAGGGTTGCCGGGCTGCCGCCCATTCCCGCCACCACGGGGAAGTTGGCCGCCAGCACGTTTCCCTCTGCGGCGTGCGCCGCGAAGGGGGTGAGCAGCGCCGGCCCTCCCCCGCACGGGACGACCACGCCGTCGGCGACGGTCAGGATGTGCCGCGGGTCCACGCCGGCGTTCGCGCCCACGTGGTACGAGTCCGGGTCCGCGTGCAGCAGGATCCGGAAGCCCTCGGGGGCCGCCGCCCGGACCGCGCCGACGACGTCCGTCTGGAGGGAGCGGGCAGCGGTGTCGCGCCACGCGCGCGTGGCCGTCGCGAGCTCGCCGCCCAGCAGTTTCTCCACGGCCTCCCAGCCCCCGGCGGGCGTCTCCCCCCGCCACACGGGCTCCAGGGCGCGCCGGACCGAGGCCGCCAACTCATCGGCGTCGAGACCCAGTTGCGTATACCCGTCGCGGCACGACGGGCAGAAGCACAGTGACATCAGGTACGTCCCGGCGTCCCCGAGTGCGACACCGGACGTCTTGTCGTGGGCGTGCAGATGCGGGAGCCCGTACCAGCCGAGGGACTCCAGTTCCGTGCCCGCCGCTCCCGGCCGTACGGCCGCCTCCACGGCCAGGTCGGTCAGATGGGCGCGGGTCTCGGGCTGCGCGATGCAAGGAGCCCACGGATAGCGATCCCCGTACGCGTTGGTGACGGAGATGTCCGGGAACTCCTCGCCCATACGGGAGTTGTGGGCGAGGACCACCCAGGTGTGCACGTCGAGCCCCGCGCCCGCGAGCGCCTCGGCGGCCTCCCCGTACGCGTCACCGGGCGCCCAGTCCCCGGCCGCGTACGGCCGCAGTCTGCGCCCCTGCCAGCGTCCGGCGTCCGGCGGGTAGAGGACGGCGGCGTGCAGCGCGGTGACGATGCGGTGGCGGGGGTGGCGGGGGGTCAGCGCGCGCGTGGAGTGGTACGCGGACGCGAGGGTCGCCTGCCGTACGCCGAGCCCGGCGACGCGTGCCGCCGCCCCGGGGTCGCCGTTGACGTCCCACGGGTAGACGAAGGCCGACGCCCTCACTTGGCCTCCTCCAGCAGCGCGTGGCCGCGTTCGATCAGCTGGGCGAGCTGCTTGAGGTGATCCTCGGCCGGCTCGTGCAGCGGCGGCCGTACCTCGCCCACGTCGAGCCCCCGCAGCCGTACCCCGGCCTTGACGAGCGAGACGGCGTATCCGCGGCCCTGGGCGCGCAGTTCGACGAGCGGCCGGTAGAAGCCGTCGAGCAGCCGGTTGACGGTCGCGTCGTCGCCGGAGCCCATGGCGCGGTGGAAGGCGAGGGCGATCTCGGGCGCGAAGCAGAAGACGGCGGACGAGTAGAGCGTGATGCCGATGCCCCGGTAGGCGAGGCCGGTGAGTTCGGCGGTCGGCAGCCCGTTGAAGTACAGGAATTCGCCCGGCACCTCGGACCGTACGGCGCTGACGATGCGCTGCATGAGGTCGAGGTCGCCGGTGCCGTCCTTGAAGCCGATGACCCCTTCGGTACGGGCCAGCGCGACCACGGTCTCCGGGGTGAACACGGCGTTGTCGCGCTGGTACACGATGATGTCGAGCGAGGTGGCGCCGGCCAGTTCCGTGTAGTGCCGCAGCAGCCCCTCCTGCCCGGCGACCACCAGGTACGGCGGCATGGCGAGCAGCCCGTCGGCGCCGGCCTCCTCGGCGAGCCGCGCGTACCGCACCGCGAGGGCGGTCCCGTAGCCCGCGCCCGCGACGACGGGCACCCGGCCCGCGGTCTCCTCGACGGCGGCCCGGACGCAGGTCTGGAACTCCTCGGGCGTGAGCGCGTGGAACTCGCCGGTGCCGCAGCAGGCGAAGACGGCGGCGGCACCGGCCTCCACGCCCCGCCGGACGTGCTCGCGGTAGACGTCCAGATCGATGGCTCCGTCACGGTCGTACGCGGTGACGGGGAAGAACAGCGGCCCGCTGGGGATACTGAGTCGAGCGGCGAGGGGGGCTGACGACACGGGCTCTCCCTAGAGCATGTACGTACACGCCACCCGTGCACGTTTCTGATTTGCGTCCATATCTCTGAACTCGCCCACGCTAGAGCTCGCCGTCGGGACCGGTCAAGCGGGCAAACCCGCATTCCCGGAGCAATTCCGGAGCAAGAAAGGACCGGAAATCAAACCGACCGACAGCGGATCCCCACCCTTCGCGCGACACTTGACGCGAGCGGCGAACGATCCATAGCGTGTCCATGGATGTGAATGCCGTACACGCTTACGCATATGCATACGGCTGCTGATTCTAGGAGACCCGAGGATGCCCGCTCCGCGCACCGCTCCCCGCACCGTCCTGCTCACCGGCGCCGCCGGAGGCCTCGGCACCCTGATGCGCGGACTGCTCCCCGCCTACGGCTACGAACTGCGCCTCCTCGACATGCGGCCCATCGAGGGCGAGCCGGACGCGATCACCGCGGACCTCGGCGACAAGGAGGCCCTGCGCGAGGCCGTCCGCGGCGTGGACGCCGTCATCCACCTCGCGGGCATCTCCCTCGAATCCACCTTCGAGAAGATCCTGAAGGCGAACATCGAGGGCACGTACAACCTGTACGAGGCCGCGCGCGAGGAGGGCGTCGGGCGGATCGTCTTCGCCTCCTCCAACCACGCGGTCGGCTTCACCCCGCGCCCCGAGGGCGAGGCACCCCACGAACCCGGCGCGCTCATCCCCATCGACACACCCCGCCGCCCGGACACCTTCTACGGCCTCTCCAAGTCCTTCGGCGAGGACCTGGCGCAGTTCTACTGGGACAAGCACGGCTTGGAGACCGTCTCCGTGCGCATCGGCTCCTGCTTCCTGGAGCCGACCACCGTGCGCATGCTGTCGGTCTGGATGAGCCCCGGCGACGGCGCCCGCCTCTTCCACGCGGCCCTGACCGCCGAGCACGTCGGCCACAGCGTCGTCCACGGCTCCTCCGCCAACACCCGCCTGTGGTGGGACCTGTCGACCGCCCGCGCGCTGGGTTACGAGCCGCAGGACGACTCCGAGCAGTACGCCGAGAAGCTGATCGCGGACCAGGGCGAACTGGACCCGGCGAACCCGGACCACGCCCGCCTCGGCGGCGCCTTCGTCACCAACCCCCCGGTGTGGCCCCACTGACGCTCCCGGCCGGCCGCAGCGGGCCCCGCCGACACTTCAAGCCACTCCACACGGACGACCCCACAGGGCGGACGGGCACCGAACGGGCCCGTCCGCCCCGCCGTTCGGGCACGCCCCCTGCCCGAATTACGCTCCGCCGCAGGTCCGCCGCGGGCGCCCGTCTCACCCAACGGGCACACACGGGCGTCATCGGACCCGCAACAGACCTGGTCAGTGGCGCGTACCGGCTGTAGAACTTCCCCCATGGGTCGAACGGGCCCGAACGGGCAGTAGGCACGTACGCAAGGGAGCGGAAGCGGGTGTCGGGCATGAGCGCGGAAGAACGGCAGCGGGCGATCGTGAAGACCGCCCGACGCACGGGCGCCGTCGACGTGAACGAGCTCGCGGCCGAGCTGGGCGTCGCCAGGGAGACCGTGCGCCGCGATCTGCGCGCCCTGGAGGACCACGGCCTCGTCCGCCGCACCCACGGCGGCGCCTACCCCGTGGAGAGCGCCGGTTTCGAGACGACGCTCGCCTTCCGCGCCACCAGCCACGTACCCGAGAAGCGCCGGATCGCCGCCGCGGCGGCCGAGCTGCTCGGGGACGCGGAGACGGTCTTCGTCGACGAGGGCTTCACCCCCCAGCTCATCGCCGAGTCACTGCCCAGGGACCGACCGCTGACCGTGGTCACCGCTTCCCTGGCCACCGCGGGCGCGCTCGCCGAGGCCGACAACAAGACGGTCCTGCTGCTCGGCGGCCGGGTCAGGCCCGGCACGCTGGCCACCGTCGACCACTGGACGACGAAGATGCTCGCGGGCTTCGTCATCGACCTGGCGTTCATCGGCGCCAACGGCATCTCGCGCGAACACGGCCTCACCACCCCCGATCCGGCCGTCAGCGAGGTCAAGTCACAGGCCATCCGGGCCGCGCGCCGCACGGTCTTCGCGGGCGTGCACACCAAGTTCGGTGCCGTCAGCTTCTGCCGCTTCGCGGAGATCAGCGCCCTGGAGGCGATCGTCACCAGCACGTTCCTCCCCACCTCCGAGGCCCACCGCTATTCGATGCAGGGCCCTCAGGTCATCCGGGTCTGACCCCGGAGTCCGCACACCCGACCGACCCACTACAGCGGCACCATCCTCCCCCTGCCAGTCCCTCGCAAGTCCCTGTCCATCCCTCTGCCATCCCCTTGCCATCCCATTTGTACTGATACATCCAGGAGTGATCCATGCGAACCCAGAGCCGACGGAGGCCGCGCGCGATGTTCGCCGCGGCCGCCGCAGGGACGCTGCTCGCCCCGCTGCTCTCCGGTTGCTGGGCCGGAGCGGGCGGTGCGGGCTCCGGTGGCAACTCCATCAACGTCCTCATGGTCAACAACCCGCAGATGGTGGAGCTGCAGAAGCTCACCGCCGCGCACTTCACCAAGGAGACCGGCATCAAGGTGAACTTCACCGTGCTGCCGGAGAACGACGTCCGCGACAAGATCAGCCAGGACTTCGCCAACCAGGCCGGCCAGTACGACGTCGCGACGCTCTCCAACTACGAGATACCGATCTACGCCAAGAACGACTGGCTGCACGAGATGGACTCGTACGTCGCCAAGGACCCGGGCTACGACGAGCAGGACGTCCTCAAGCCCATGCGCCAGTCCCTCACCGCGGAGGACGGCAAGCTCTACGGACAGCCCTTCTACGGCGAGTCGTCCTTCCTGATGTACCGCAAGGACGTGTTCGCGGCGAAGGGCCTGACGATGCCCGACCACCCGACCTGGGACGAGGTCGCCGACCTCGCCGCCGAGGCCGACGGCGCCGAGTCCGGCATGAAGGGCATCTGCCTGCGCGGCCTGCCCGGCTGGGGCGAGATCATGGCCCCGCTCACCACGGTCGTGAACACCTTCGGCGGCACCTGGTTCGACAAGGACTGGAAGGCACGGCTCGACTCCCCCGAGTTCGAGAAGGCGACCAAGTTCTATGTGGACCTCGTCCGCAAGCACGGCGAGTCCGGCGCGGCCCAGTCCGGCTTCGCCGAGTGCCTCAACAACCTGACCCAGGGCAAGGTCGCCATGTGGTACGACGCCACCTCCGCGGCCGGTTCCCTGGAGTCGGCGAAGTCCCCGGTCAAGGGCAAGATCGGCTACGTGCCGGCGCCGGTCGACAAGACCGAGTCCTCCGGCTGGCTCTACACCTGGGCCTGGGGCATCCAGGACGCCTCCCGCAACCCCGACAAGGCGTGGAAGTTCGTCTCCTGGGCGTCCAGCAAGGAGTACGAGCAGCTGGTGGGCGACGAGATCGGCTGGTCCAACGTGCCGGCCGGCAAGCGCGCCTCGACGTACACGAACGCCGACTACCGCAAGGAGGCCGGCGCCTTCCAGGAGATGACCAAGGAAGCCATCGAGGGCGCCCGGCCCACCGATCCCGGCGTACAGCCGCGGCCCGCGCCCGGCATCCAGTTCGTCGGCATCCCCGAGTTCACCGATCTCGGCACCAAGGTCTCGCAGGAGATCAGCGCGGCCATCGCCGGACGCCAGTCCGTCGAGTCGGCCCTGAAGAAGTCCCAGAAGCTGGCCGAGGAGATCGCCGAGGAGTACGAGGGACGATGACCGCGACAACGACAGCCCCCGTGGCCGCACCATCCGTACACACGCAGAAGAAGCAGCCCTCCGGCCGCATGCGCGCCTGGGCGACCCGAGCCCCGCTCCTGCCCGCCCTGATCTTCATGATCGCCGTGACCCAGCTGCCGTTCGTGGCCACGCTGGTGATCTCCTTCTTCGACTGGAACTCCCTCTACCCGGACGCCCGCAGCTTCACGGGCTTCGGCAACTACACGGAGGTCCTCACCGACGCGGCCCTGCGCAAGTCCGTCTGGACGACCATCCTGCTCACCGTCGGCGTCGTCCTGGCCAGCCTGGTCCTGGGCCTGGGCCTCGCCCTCCTCCTGGACCGCAAGTTCCGGGGCCGCGGCCTGGTCCGCACGCTCCTGATCGCCCCCTTCCTGGTGGTGCCCGTAGCAGCGGCCCTGCTCTGGAAGCATGTGCTCTACAACCCTGAGTACGGCCTGCTCAATGGCTTGCTGCACTATGTGGGCGGCCCACAGCCCGACTGGATCTCCAACACCCCGCTGCTCGCCATCGAGGCGTCCCTCGTCTGGCAGTGGACACCCTTCATGATGCTGATCCTGCTGGCGGGCCTGCAGAGCCGGGACCACCAGCAGATCGAGGCGGCCAGGGTCGACGGCGCGAGCAACTGGCAGGTCTTCCGCTACCTCACGCTGCCCCACCTGCGCCGCTACCTCGAACTGGGCGCCCTGCTCGGCTCGATCTACATCGTGCAGAACTTCGACGCGGTCTTCACCATCACCTCGGGCGGTCTGGGCACGGCGAACCTCCCCTACACCGTCTACCAGACCTTCTACCAGGCCCACGAGAACGGCCTCGCCTCCGCGGCCGGCGTCCTGGTCGTCATCGGCTCCATCATCATCGCGACCTTCGCGCTGCGCGTGGTCTCGTCCCTGTTCCGCGAGGAGGTGGGCCGCGCATGAGCGCCACAGCCGTACGTGTACGCCCCAGCAGCACCAAGTCCGCCGATCCCGGCCCCCGCCGCCCCAAGGGACGGGGCCTCGGCCTGCTCGCCTGGCTGGCCGGCATCGTCTTCTTCCTGCCCATCGCCTGGATGGCGCTGACGTCCTTCCACTCCGAGGAGGACGCGGCGACGAATCCACCGTCCTTCGCGGCGCCCCTCACCCTCGACGGCTACCGCGAGTTCTTCGGCACGGGCGGCGGAGCGAGCCCCTGGCCGTCTCTGATCAACTCCACAGTGGCGTCCCTGGCATCGACGCTCCTGGTCCTGATCCTCGCCCTCCCCGCGGCGTACGCGCTCTCCATCCGCCCGGTCAAGAAGTGGACGGACGTCCTCTTCTTCTTCCTCTCCACGAAGATGCTGCCGGTCGTCGCGGGCCTCCTCCCGATCTACCTCTTCGCGAAGAACACCGGAATGCTGGACAACATCTGGCTCCTGGTCATCCTCTACACCTCGATGAACCTGCCGATCGCGGTGTGGATGATGCAGTCCTTCCTCTCCGAGGTCCCCGTGGCGATCATCGAGGCGGCACAGATAGACGGCGCGAAACTCCCCACCATCCTCACCCGCGTCGTAGCTCCGATCGCCCTCCCCGGTATCGCGGCCACCTCCCTCATCTGCTTCATCTTCAGCTGGAACGAACTGCTGTTCGCCCGGGTACTCACAGGCGTGGTGGCGGAGACAGCCCCCGTCTTCCTGACCGGCTTCATCACCAGCCAGGGCCTGTTCCTGGCGAAGGTGTGCGCCGCGTCGCTCGTCGTCTCCCTGCCGGTGCTCGCCGCAGGGTTCGCCGCCCAGGACAAACTGGTCCAGGGCCTGTCGCTGGGAGCCGTGAAATGAAGGCCGCAGTCATCGAGTCCGTGGGAAAGGCCGTCGTCTCCGAGGTCCCGGACCCGACGCCGGGCCCCCGCGAGGTCGTCGTGGAGGTGTCCGCCTGCGGGCTGTGCGGCACGGACCTGCACATCCTCCAGGGCGAGTTCGCCCCCAAGCTGCCGATCGTCCCCGGCCACGAGTTCGCGGGCGAGGTGGTCGGCGTGGGCCGGCAGGTCACCGAACTCTCGGTCGGCGACCAGGTCGCCGTGGACCCCTCCCTCTACTGCTACGAGTGCCGCTACTGCCGTACGGGCCACAACAACCTCTGTGAGCGCTGGGCCGCGATCGGCGTCACCACGGCGGGCGGCGCCGCCCAGTACGCGGTCGCACCGGTGGCGAACTGCGTGAAGCTCCCCGAGCACGTACGCACCCAGGACGCGGCCCTGATCGAACCGCTCTCCTGCGCGGTACGCGGCTACGACGTCCTCAACTCCCGCCTCGGCTCCCACGTCCTGATCTACGGCTCCGGGACGATGGGCCTGATGATGCTGGAGCTGGCGAAGCGGACGGGCGCGGCGAGCGTCGACATGGTCGACATCAACGCGCAGCGCCTCACGACCGCCCAGAAGCTGGGCGTCTCCGCGTCCGCGACCAGCGCCGACGAACTGGACCGGCCGCAGGGCTGGGACCTGGTGGTCGACGCCACGGGCAACGCGGCGGCGATCCAGGACGGCCTGGAGCGGGTCGCCAAGGCGGGCACGTTCCTCCAGTTCGGGGTGGCCGACTACGCGACGCGGGTGTCCATCGACCCGTACCGCATCTACAACCAGGAGATCACGATCACGGGTTCGATGGCCGTGCTCCACAGCTTCGAGCGTGCGGCGGAACTCTTCGCGACGGGCGTCCTGGACCCGGACATCTTCATCAGCGACCGTCTCCCTCTGGACCAGTACCCCCAGGCCCTGGACCAGTTCGCGTCAGGCATCGGCCGAAAGATCGTGGTGATCCCCTAACCCTTTCCTCGCCCCCGCCGCCCCTACCCTTCCCGTCACCGCATGGGGGCTGCGCCCCCTCGCCCCCCTTTGCGCAGTTCCCCGCGC